>JAAFHP010000029.1 GCA_013298405.1 Alphaproteobacteria bacterium
AACCCTACGCAGCTAATAGTTTTACCCAGAAAACCCTAACTGGATCTTTTACAGTAAAAAACAAGAACTTAGTAAAGCTGCTTGAGAAAAAAGGATTCAACAACGATCAAATCTGGTCTTCTATTTCAACTCATGAAGGTTCAGTACAGCATTTAAGCTTTTTAAGTGAACATGAAAAAGATGTCTATAAAACAGCATACGAAATAGACCAGAACTGGCTAATAGAATTAGCATCTGATCGCACTCCGCATATCTCACAAGCACAATCTCTTAATGTTTTTATGCCAGGAAATGTCAGTAAACAATATTTACATGATGTGCATTTCAGGGCTTGGAAGAAAGGGGTAAAAAGTTTATATTACGCAAGATCAACATCTATACAAAGAGCTGATAAAGTGTCTCATAATGTAATTCAAGCACAAGAAATGGTCGAACTTGATAACAAAGCAAAGTTAGCTATGAATAATGAGTTGCCTCAAAAAGCTAATGAATATGACGAATGTTTGTCATGTCAGTAAGAAACATGAATATTAGGAGCAAATAAAAATGACACTACTAAACGCACAACCAATATATAAACCATTTTCTTATCCTTGGGCATATGAAGCATGGCACATTCAACAAAAAATACATTGGTTACCTGAAGAGGTACCACTAGCAGACGATGTTAAAGATTGGAAATACAATTTATCAGCGGGTGAAAAACATTTGCTAACTCAAATTTTCCGCTTCTTTACGCAAGCAGATATTGAAGTTAATAACTGTTACATGAAGCATTATTCTCAAGTATTTAAGCCAACTGAAGTACAAATGATGCTAGCGTCATTTTCAAATATGGAAACTATTCATATAGCAGCCTACTCTCACCTACTTGATACTATTGGTATGGATGAGACAGAATACCAAGCTTTCATGAAATACAAAGAAATGAAGGATAAGTATGACTACATGCAAAAATTTGGAGTGGAAACAAAAGAAGATATTGCAACAACTCTAGCAGTATTTGGCGCATTTACAGAAGGGTTGCAGCTATTTGCTTCATTCGCTATCCTGCTTAATTTCCCTAGATTTAATAAAATGAAGGGGATGGGGCAAATTGTTACATGGTCAGTCAGAGATGAAACACTGCATACAAACTCTATTATCAAGTTGTTTAAAACATTTGTTCAGGAAAATCCTGATGTTTGGACAGAAGCACTAAAAAGTAGACTCTACGAAGCATGCGCGACAATTGTTCACTTTGAAGATGCTTTTATTGAACTTGCTTTTGAAGTTGGAGGCATAGAGGGATTAACTGCACGAGAAGTACGTCAATATATCAGATATATTGCCGATCGCAGATTAATGCAATTGGGCTTGAAGGAAATTTATCTTGTAGACAACAACCCACTACCATGGCTAGATGAGATTTTAAACGGAGTTGAGCATACTAATTTCTTTGAGAACCGTGTTACAGAATATACGAAAGCCGCAACAACTGGAGAATGGGAAGACGTGTTTACCAAAATGGACCAGAGTATAGTGCATAATCCAGGACAATCACAAGCATAGTATACTCACGTGTGTTGTTGGGAATAATAGACAAAAAAGAAGATGGGCCCCATCAAGTTTGGGGTGACTTTCTGTATTTGGGGTGATTATTGCTACGTCTTGGAAGGACAAAAGTCATCCGAACCCTAATTAGTCATCTTGCCCCCCTAAATTAGTCATCCTGAACCCTCCTAAATTAGTCATCCTGGACTTGATCCAGGATCCCACCTACAAACCACATTAAGTACATTACTCATTTGTGGACCCCAAATCAAGTTTGAGGTGACTAGAGTGTAGTATCTAAGCCCTTCCTTAGTGTCATCCTGGATAGGACCTGAGAGGAAGATCATGGTGCGCAGTCACTCCGAATAGATTCATAATCTATTCTTCTTGTTCTGTTTTTATATATAATTTCATGCCTTCATGGCTAGCTTCAAAACCTAGTTTTTCATAAAAACGTTTCGCTAGAGTGCGTTTTTTATTGGTTGTGAGCTGCATTATTGAGACGTTACAACTTTTTGCATAAAGCCCTATTTGATTAAACATCCAAGCTCCTATCTTTTGATTTCGATATTCTTTTGCAACTCTTACTGCTTCTATTTGCAAACGAGTACTGCCAATAAATGTCAGAGATGGCATTATAGTAAGATGACATGTGCCAATGATTTTATGTTCTTTTTCTATTACCATTAAATATTGGTTTGAATCATTATCTATATTATGAAATGCTTTTATATAGCGATGATCTAGATCTTTATTTTTAGATTCACGATTTTGTCCCAATTCATCTTCTAAAAGTAGTTCTATTACACGAGGTAAATCCTTTATTTTTGCCTTTCTATGTATAAAATTCATATTTTCCTGTGCCAATTACAGTATTATTAATATCCACTAAAATCACTTGTTCTGTCATTACATTTCTCCAAATAAATTCCGAGATGACCTATAACAACCTTACTTACTTTACTGTAGTATATCTTTTGTAATATTTTGCATGGAAGTAAAAATATCGTCAAACTTAGCGCTTAAGAATCTACTTCTAGGGATAAATACTATTGATAAATTATCGGGCAATGTATCAATACTTGTTATTAATTTTTTTATTAAATGTCTGATTCGTCTTTTTGCTTTGTTTCTATGTACCGCTCTTTTTGCAAATTTTTTGCTTACTTTTATTCCTATTCTCACAACTTTTTTAAAATCTGGTTCAAACGTGATGGATTTTTTACAAATAATCAGCAAAAAAAATTGGGAGGTTAATTTAACCCCCCGATTATTAACAAGTTCAAATTCTTTCTGATTCTTGAGCGATATTATATCTAAAGCCAGTTTATGCACAAAGCTTTTTTCTTCCCTTAGCTCTTCTGTGTTTAAGAACTAATCTACCGCCAACTGTAGCCATTCTTGCTCTAAAACCATGCCTTCTTTTTCTTACTAAGTTGCTTGGCTGAAATGTACGCTTCATAACTTTTCTTCGTTTTATACAAAATTTGCTTGCATTCTAGTAATTGCTCCCTAAAAAGTCAATAGCTATAATTTTTAATCTATATACTTTTGCTTAAATCAAATCCATCTTGACAAAGATTATACTAATTGATTATGATCCAAATTATGCAAAATATCAAAATAAATCCTTGAAACTCGAAGATATACTTAATGTCATCATTATGTATTTCTGAGCTCTAGTTAAAAGATATAAAAACAATAAAGAACCCTAATGGTTTTGATCGCTTATATATTTGCTACTTTAACTACATTGATTCTACTTTTAGGTGTCTTATCAATGGCTTTAGGTGGTAAAATCAGTAAAAAGTACAGCACTAAACTGATGTCGTTGAGGGTGCTTTCTCAAGCGATTGCTATTTTCGCTTTGTTTGTTTTATACCTACTCTATAAAAGTAGTCAATAATTGTTATTGTGTAAATGATTAATATCCACAAAAATTGTGGACAACTCAGTGCGCAACGTGTTTAAACTATCGTGCCAAGCTACAAATTCTCACGTTCTTGTCGTGTTGACTAAAAAATATGCACCCCCTTGAAAACGGCTTGAAGCTTACAATTGAATTAAAAACATAGTTAACTATCAAACGAAACAGCCTCGACATACAGTACTTATCAAGCTTTTGTGCATAACTTAAGAGAAAATCCTGTATTTTTATATTAATTTACAGTAGAAAATCCAAAATAAAGTTTATACTTTGAACAAGAATACCATTAAATATTTTTTACACTAATATGCAAAATAATTTCCAAATTAATAATATTTTAGAAAGAGATAGTGTTTTTATAAAAAAACTCAATTTATGCCAATTGCGACTGATAAATAACAAAAACTTTCCTTGGGTAATTTTGGTACCAGAAATCGACAATATTTCAGAAATTACTGATTTAAACAGTGAGCAATATAGCCTTCTATGTAGTGAAATTATGCTTGTTTCTAAAATAATAAAAACCCAGTTCTCTCCAGACAAACTAAACATCGCAACTATAGGGAATGTAATCAGGCAAATGCATATCCATATAGTGGCAAGATATAAAAACGATCCATTATTTCCAAATACAGTATGGGGAAACAAGCCATCACCTTATGAAAAAATAGAATGTGATAGAATTGCCAAACAAATTAAAAACTCTTTGCAATAAGTATGAATAAATACCTGCCATTTTTATTAGTATTATCATTAATCACATGCTGCGTGGAAGTAGATATATCCGTCCCAAGCTTTCCAGATATTTCTGATTATTACAAAATATCAGATGGCATGACTCAACTTACCGTTGCAATTAACTTCCTTGGTTCGTGCTTAGCCTGCATATTTTATGGCCCCCTATCTGACACATTCGGAAGACGTCGTGTCATGATTTATGGAAATGCTATAATGATGGCAGGGGCATGTGGTTGCGTATTCTCTCCAAACATATACATATTACTATTTGCACGACTCATTCAAGGCGTTGGAGCAGCAACTTCAGCTGTTGTAGCATTTGCTATGGTAGCAGATAAATATAAAAAGTCAGAAGCTACAACAATAATAGGGTTTATGAATTCTCTAATAACAATCATTATGTCCGGCGCTCCAGTGATAGGAAGTTTAATAAATGAATATATTGGATGGCATGGCAGCTATGTAACTGTTGCAGGGCTGTCCGTTGTTTCGTGGATAATGCTATATTTATACTTACCAGAAACAAAGCCTCATTTTAAAAATTTAAAACCCACAAAAATCTTCAAAGATTACAAAACTATAATCTTAAGGTACGACTTTTTTCTACTATCAATCACTCCAAGCTTAATGTATGCGGGTTGGATGAGCTTTGTCGCATGCTGCTCATTCTTGTATATAGAAAGCTATGGTCTTTCAATAATACAATATGCTATTCATCAGGCAACAATTATAGGGGCATTTTGTATCACCAGCCTCTTTTGCAGCAAAATCAATAAATATTTAGGTGAAGCAAATTCATTAGCCTATGGCATTTGCTTTAATCTTATTGGAGCCATACTACTTATTATATTTGGGATATTTTCTATGCACTCACCTTACTTAACAAGTTTGGGAATGATAGTCTTTGGTATTGGCGAAGCAATAGTCTATCCAATATTATTTACTAAATCCCTTGAAGTATTTCCAAACATAAAAGGCACTGCATCTTCTGCTATAATGTCTCTTAGATCTCTGATATGCGCGACTTTTGTGGCAATATCAAGTAACATCTATGATGGAACTTTATTTAAAGTTGCTATAGTAGTGTTGTTGTCGGGATTACTTAGCGCGCTGTTTTCGTGGCGAATATTACAAATTACCAATTTTGATTAGTATGAAAAAACAAATTATTTACCCAAGATTTATACCAAGAGTATTTGCTATGACCTTAGACCTTGTCATACTGTCTATAGTACTTACTCCCATAATGAACTATATCTCTCAGTACGTATTTATTTTCTTCTTTCATGATTATCTGACTGCAAATAATATAAATATATTTGATAAGGACGCTATAACAGTAGCGGTTAGAACTCAAGAATTTGCCGACCAAGTTAAAGCGGGTCAATTTTTTGGATATTTTGGTACAATCTTTACTATTAATACACTTGCTATGGCAGCCTATTTTGTTACCTTTTGGCATAAACTTGGTGCTACGCCTGGTAAAATTTTTATGAGAATGAAAGTAGTTGATGCAACAACTTTTAATAAGCCATCTCTTTATAACTCCATAAAGAGATTCTTTGGTTATATAACAATTATTATCGGCATTTGGTCAATGGCTTTTAGTAAAAATGGACTAGCAACTCATGATAAAATCGCTAATACTATTGTTATAAAAAATTAAATTTGAGTTAATTATTATTGCACACACAACTTGATATTCTAGAAAAAAGTTGCTATCATGACCAATTCCTAACAACTTAAAATAATATAAGTTAGTTATGGTATTTCTTGAATTTACCATAAAAACTTGTGTGGTAAAGATTGATGAATAATGTCTTTTATAGCGTATTACCGATTCTCCTGATCGCAGTATTGGGAAGTGTGATTAGACGCAAGTGGCTTACTTCAGATGAATTCTGGCGTGGCCTTGAAAAACTATCTTATTATTTGCTTTTTCCAACAGTTCTATTTGATCACTGTGCTTCTATTGATTTAAAATCTTCTGAATTTCTTCGATTAACTTCTAGCTTAGTTATTGCAAATGTCCTTGTAATAGCAATTTTAGTTTTTTACCAAATTAGAACCGATTTTGATAAAATCAAGTTTACTTCAGTTTTTCAAGGAGCAACAAGATATAATAACTATATTTTCTTTGCCATTGGTTCAGCATTATTTGGCTCTACTGGAGTAACAATTATTGCTGCCATTTCACCATATATGTTAATTCTTACAAACGTATCGGCAATAACAGCTTTTTATTATTATCTACCAAAAGAAGGGAACCTTACTGGGCGTAAGAGTTTTATCATTGTTGGGCAGTCAATCATTGCGAATCCATTTATCATCTCAAGCTTATTGGGTTTTTTAGTTAATTACTCTGGAATGAACTTAAACTTAGGAATAAAAAATACTATACAAATTATTTCCGACTCAGCATTTGCTATTGGTATGTTAATTGTTGGAGCTGGTATGAAATTTAAAATAGATCCAACACATTACAGAATGATTACTTTAACTAGCATTATCAAGTTAATTTTAACCCCAATAATTACATATATAGCCCTGTGGATTCTATCTGTTAACGGTATAGCAAAATCTGTAGGAATATTATTTAGTTGTCTGCCATGCGCTAGTTCATCTTATATCTTGTCAAGACAACTGGGCGGCGATCATGAAACTATGTCATCCATAATAACTTCTACAACTTTGCTATCTATATTATCACTTTCACTACTAGTTTATGTATTAGGATAAATAAATGGATCCTGGGTCGAGTTCCGGATAACCCCCTTTCACCCCAAATACCGCAAAGTCATACTGAACTTGATTTAGGGTGACTTTTTCTTCGTCATGCTGAACTTGATTCAGCATCCATTAGGCCCTTGTGGATCCCAAATCAAGTTTGGGATGACCGCTAAGGGCTGGATGGCTTGCACTCTAGTCACTCTTGTGGGTTTCTTAAATCTTCCAGAGCATTCTTTATAGTCACTGCCCCAGTCTTCCCGTACCGCAGGCCTTAGGAATCCAGACCTGAATTTTATTATGTTAATATAATAACATGACAATTTCACACATATTAAGACAAAATTTTGTCCAACCCATCGAACAATAAAGCAATAATAAGTTTCATTTGCTATATTTAATGAATGGTGTATTTATATTCATAAATATTCACAAAAATTAGCTGTGTTAGGAACATGACAGATCTAAAATCTCAAGAATATATAAAGGCTTTACAGTATCATGAAGAAGGAAAGCCTGGCAAAATCTCTCTTAAACCTACTAAAGAGCTAAACACTCAACACGATCTTTCACTAGCCTACTCTCCTGGCGTGGCTGCGCCATGCTTAGAGATTGAAAAAAACCCTGATGATATATACAAGTATACTTCTAGAGGTAACACTGTCGCTGTTATTTCAAATGGCACGGCCGTCCTTGGGCTTGGAGCAATTGGGGCAGCTGCGTCAAAACCAGTAATGGAGGGCAAGGCAGTTTTATTTAAGAAATTTGCTGATATTGATGCTTTTGATATTCAAGTGGATTGCACAGATCCTGAAGGGTTTATTAATGCAGTAAAATACCTGGGATATAGCTGGGGTGGGATTAATCTTGAAGATATAAAGGCGCCTGAATGTTTTATCATTGAAAATAAATTAAAGGAATATATGGATATTCCAGTATTCCACGACGACCAACACGGTACAGCTATTATTACTGCCGCTGGTCTAATTAATGCTCTGTTTCTCACTGATCGAAATATTGCAAAAACTAAAATTGTAGTAAACGGTGCAGGAGCGGCTGCAATAGCCTGTATAAATCTTATCATTTCACTTGGAGCTGATAAAAATAACGTTGTTTTATGCGATACCAAAGGCGTTATTTATAAAGGTAGAACAGATGGGATGAATAAATGGAAGGAAGAAAAAGCGGTTGACACTAAGCTACGCACTCTAGAAGAAGCAATGATTGGTGCTGATGTATTTATCGGTTTATCGGTAAAAGGAGTAGTAAGCAAAGAAATGGTTGCTTCTATGGCTAAATCGCCAATAATTTTTGCCATGGCAAATCCAGATCCTGAAATTACTCCTGAAGATATTAGCTCAGTAAGAGATGATGCAATAGTTGCAACTGGTAGATCTGATTACAATAATCAAATAAACAATGTGATGGGATTTCCATACATATTCAGAGGCGCACTTGATGTCAGGGCTAAATGCATAAATGAAGAGATGAAAATTGCAGCAGCCAAAGCATTAGCTGAGCTTGCAAGACTTCCAGTACCTGGTGAGGTATATAGAGCATATGGTTCTGGCCATAAATCATTTGGCCCAAACTATATTATCCCTGTGCCATTTGATCCTCGGTTAATTAGCACTATTCCTGTAGCAGTTGCGCAGGCAGCTATTTCTTCAGGAGTAGCAAAAATTACTAACTTAGATGTAAAAGCATATAAAGCCGAGCTAGCGAGCAGATTAAACCCTACTTCCTCTTATATGCATTTTGTTTATGAGAGAATGCAACATTCGGAAACACAACGTGTTGTTTTTGCAGAAGGAGAGGAAGAAGAAGTAATCAAAGCTGCAATGATGATGAGAGATGAACATTATGGCAAACCTATAATTATTGGGAGAAGTACTAAAATTGACCCAAAAGTAATTAGTTTGGGTGAAAATTACACTCTAGATGGTATTGCAGTTATGAATGCTGCTAACACCCCAAATTTGGATAAATATATTGATTATCTATATACCAAACTGCAAAGGAAGGGTTATTTATATAGAGATTGTGCTAGAATGGTCAAGCTAGACAGAAACGTATTCGCCGCTTGTATGATCGCTTGTGGAGATGCAGACGCTATGGTCACGGGGGTAACAAAAAGTTACTTTAACTGCCTTGATGATATATGCAAAGTAATTCGCCCCAAAGAAGGTAAAAGAATCCTTGGCTATTCTATATTACTATCAAATAAGCATAACGTTATAATAGCAGACAATACTGCATGTGAGTTCCCTCTTGCTCAAGACTTAGCGGAGATAACAATTCAAACAGCTAAGACTGCAAAAATGCTGGGCTTTAAGCCACGAGTTGCTTTAGTATCGTATTCTAATTTTGGCAACCCAATGAGAGAAAAAACGGCAAGAGTTAGGGATGCAGTGGCAATACTGGATAAAATGGATTTAGATTTTGAATATGATGGTGAAATGTCTGTCGACGTTGCACTAAATCCAAATTTAAGAAAACTATACCCGTTTTGCAGACTCAAAGGACCTGCAAACATCCTAATAATGCCTGGATTGCATTCAGCTGCTATCTCAACTCACTTGCTTGAAGAACTTGCTGGTGGAATATTTATTGGACCAATATTAGACGGTTTTGAGTATCCAGTGCAAATCGTTGGGGTAGGATCCTCTGCTACTGAAATTTTAAAAGTTGCAGCTTTTGCAGCCATTGATGCAATTAACAGAAACAAAAAGAAAACCTCGCACAAGAAGGATAAAGTAAAATAGGAATTTTTTAATTTTCTTACTTGCTTGCTAAAATTCGAAGGTAATTCTTTTCTAGTCTTCTCGGGCTTGACCCGGGATCTATGGAGACATCGAGGCTGTAGCTGCTCTAAGTAATGGATCCCAAATCAAGTTTGGGATGACAATAAATTACAAGATAACCTGTGACCAGTATACGCCCAACTCAACTTACTATAGTGAATTCTATATTCATTACTTCTATAACTCTTTCCTCATAAACAAACAACTTGAATCTAGGTTATAGCCAGAACGCTCAAAATCTACAATATACCCTAATTTTTCATAAAAAATCTTTGCTTTCTGAAAACTCATACTATTTACAGTTGCAATTTTACACCCTTCATTTTTGCCATATTCATGAACTTTATTCATTAATTTTTTTGCAAATCCAAACCGTCTATGTCTTATATCAACCCACAATTGGTCTGTATAAATACAACCAAAGATAATGCTACCATTGACTCCAGCAATTATTCCCCCTTCTTCATCTCTTATAAAAAAAGCAAAAGGAGAAGCAGTGCCCTGCTCCGTCGTTTCCTCATTGATTTTTTCTGTTAAAAAGCTAATATCATGAACCTTGGGAGATATAGTGAATTCTATATTCATTGTTTAATACCTATATAAATATCAACAACAGCTTGACTGCTATCATGGCTTCTTTCATCATAAATTTCAAAATCAGCCAAATATGCTCTTTGTCCACCTAAATCTGACTCTGTCATTTTCCATATATTTTGCCACATATCTATTACAACTTTTGGCATTACGCCTGGATTTGATGTAAACTTCATATACTTCTGCGGTGAAGTAACTAGAGTTTCGAAATTGTCATCTATTTTATCAAAAGCGGTGACTTCCTCACCTAAAAAATAAGTATAAGGCCCATGTTCATTGCTCTCATAATTCGTGTAAACTGCAAAAATTTTTCCTGACTGCTTTCGGTTTAAAATGTTAGCTTGCATTTCTTCTACAAAAAATCGCTGCATTGTTTTCCCTATCTGAGCTGTGGCCGGATTCATCTCAAGTGCATTAGATGTACGTGCACTAATGCCAACCAATTTTATTTCTGGTAATTGCGTAATATTTTTCTTCATTTATTTTCTCTCTTTAACTCTTTATTCTCACCTAATCACAAACTTTAAGCTGCTTATAGCTTTATACCCAAGATAAATAGCTATTCGTTCAATGATTAATTCCTGCTGATACGCCATTTCCATAGACATACTAGAATTGCTTACCCCAATTTGAAGTATATTTATTCTCTTCTCTTTTTCTACTCTGGAGCTGATTTTAATAGGCCATGAATCTGAAGCAAACTTTACTCCAACAATTTTTCCCCAGTTAATAACTAGTTCAGATAAAATCGGATTTTGTTTTTTTATAATACTCCTAATGATTTTATTTGCTTGCTCAGAAATAGGCTTCATCATACTGTAGACCTAATCAAAGTAACTATTACTATAATAGCAGCAAAGACTATCGACACTAAGGGGTAAAAAAGTGATGATATAGAACATATCATCAGCAAAAAATTACATATGATAATACGCCTTACTACCTTTTTATGGCTATAACCTTTTCGTACCGCTTTTTGAAAAAAATGCTGCAAGTGTGGCTCCCAGAATTTTTCACCTTTTACAATTCGTATTAAGATAGTGAGACTCCCGTCTGCTACGTAATAAAGAGCAGATATCAAACAAGCAGCAAATAATTTTAAACTACCAGATGCAACTGTAAGTATACATATTCCTAGCACAAAACCAATACCAATACTACCAGCATCACCTAAGAATATCTTTGCCGGTTGCCAGTTGAAATAACCAAAACCAAGCGCCCATCCTAAGAGAATGGTGCTAATAATAATTAGCATATCAGCATATGGCACAATGCTATATTCTATTAAACATAATAGTATAATATTCATGGATAAATGCGCAGTTTGACTAAACGTAATACCATCAATTCCATCCAAAAAATTATATACATTTAAAAACGCCAGCAAGGCAAAACTAGATATAGCTAAATCCATATAAATTGGCATTTCATGAATAACTGTATGTGGGTGAATTAACCACATTACTGCCAAAACCGCACATAATGCTTGCACGGCAAATCTAATAGGAATGAAAACGTGAGAGATATCATCCCAAAGTGAAACTAGAGTAATTGGCACAAAAACTTGTAGCATCATTCGAGAATATTCTATTTTTGCAAAAAAATAATATTCAGCCAATGGTAACATGCAGGAGAACACTAGTACAAAAGCTATTCCTCCACCTCGTGGCGTTACTTTGCTATGAGCTCTTCTACTACTTGGAGCATCAACCATGCCAAATCTTGGAAGAATTGCTATTAACATCCTGGTCAAAAGCAATGATAGCCCAAAAGATATTGCAAATATTGCTATAAAATTATAAATGTGACTCATAGAAGCATGTTAGATTTAAAACTATAATAATCGTTTACCCCAATAATTACATGATCATGAACGTCGACATTTATTGTGTCACAAGCTTCAACAATCTGCCTAGTAAGCTCAACATCAGCCTTTGATGGCTTAGTGTTTCCTGTAGGGTGATTATGTACTAATATAATGGCCCCTGCATCATGGAATAGCGCTTTTTTCACTATTTCCCTTGGATAAACCGGCGTTTGATCTATCGTACCAGTTGCCATAATTTCATCTTTAATCAGCGCATTCTTTTTATTTAAAAACAAAACCCTAAACTGCTCAACTTTTAAGCTTCCCATATTAAATTTTAAATAATCCAGTAAAGCAGTCCAAGAGCTAATTATATGATGATTTATTATTGCACTACTAAAAATTCTATTGATAACTTCTTTCGTTAATTTCAACTGAAAATAAACTGATTCAGTTACCCCCTCAATTTTCATTATTTTATCTCTATCAGCATTAACGAGCTCATTGATACTACCAAAGATCTTAAGTAATTTTTTTGCTAGTGGCTTGACATCCTTTCTTGGAATAGCTTGAAATAGTAGTAACTCTACAAGCTCATAATCATGAGCTTGTAGACCGTTTGAAGCTAAAAATTTATCCTTTAATCTCTTTCGATGTCCAATATAATGCTTGCTATTATCTGACTTATCTTGCATAGGTCAAATATAAGGTGGAAATAATAGATTTTTCGGTGATAGAGTAAAGATTTCTACACCATCTTTTGTTACTCCTACTGTATGTTCAAACTGCGCAGAAAGTGACTTATCTCTGGTAGTTACTGTCCACCCATCAAACTTACTTAAAATAGTGTCAGCTTTGCCAGAATTGATCATTGGCTCAATGGTGAAGAACATTCCCTCATCAAGTATTACTCCAGTATTTGGCGTGCCGTAATGTAGTACTGAAGGTTCATCATGAAAAACCCTACCAATACCATGGCCAGTGTAATCCCTTACAACAGAGTAATTATGCTTTTCTGCATAAGTTTGAATTGCATGACCAATATCCCCGAGCCTTACTCCAGGTTTGACCATATTTATACCTATCATCATCGCATCATAAGTAACTTGAATGAGTCTTTTTTGTTTTACTCCAGCATCACCAACATAGTACATTCTACTGGTATCACCATGCCACCCACCTAAAATCACTGTCACGTCAATATTTACTATATCACCGTTTTTTAGCCTTTTATCTGATGGAATACCATGACATACCACGTGGTTTATTGAGGTACATATAGATTTTGGGAAACCTTTATAATTCAAAGGTGCAGGAATCGCGCCATTTGCTACTATAAAATCGTGACATAACTCGTTTAATTTATCAGTGGTAACTCCTGGCATTACATATTTTGTAACATAATCAAGTGTCTTGGCAGCAAGCAACCCACTTGCTCTCATCTTTTCAAAATCATCCCTATTATGAATTTTTATTGCCATTATTTTTTACTACTTGATTTTACTCTTGCTGATCTTATCACAGATTTTAATGACCTACTAACCCAATTTCTCTTTTAAAATTTCATTCACCATAGCTGGGCTTGCTTTACCTCCAGTCTTTTGCATTACTTGCCCTATGAAAAAACCCAAAAGCTTATCTTTTCCTTCCTTGTAAGCTTTCACAGAATCTGGATTTGCTGCAATAACTTGATTGACTATTGGCTCAATCGTAGACCTATCTGATACTTGCACTAAGCCTTTTTCTTTAACTATATCTTCTGCGCTTTTACCACTGGTAAACATCTCTTCAAAAACAGTTTTAGCAATCTTCCCTGAGATAGTACCATTTTCAATTAATTGTACCATTTGACCAATCATATCAGGCGTAATTTTACAATCATCTAAAGTAAGTGAAGCTTTGTTTAACTTACCAAATAATTCACTTGTTATCCAGTTTGCTACAACCTTTGGATTAGTGTCTTTTATTGCCTTTTCAAAATAAGCAGCAGTCTCAACATCAGCGACTAAAACTTCAGCATCGTATTTACTAAGTCCAAGATCAGAAATATATCGCCCGATCTTAGCTTCTGGCAATTCCGGCAGCTGTTTTCTCATTTCTTCTACTAGCTGATCGTCAATAATTATAGGTAATAAATCAGGATCTGGAAAATAGCGATAATCATTTGCATTTTCCTTGCTGCGCATCGTTCTGGTAGTGCCATTACTTGCATCAAACAATCTGGTTTCTTGCTCTATTACCCCACCATTTTCTAGGACTTCAACTTGACGCATAGCCTCATACTCAATGGCCTTGACGATGTTCTTGATAGAATTGACATTCTTTATTTCGCATCTAGTACCAAGTGGTGCTCCAGCTTTCCTTACGGACACGTTAGCATCACAACGCATTGAACCTTGTTCCATGTTCCCATCACAAGAACCAACGTATCTGAGTATACTCCGTAACTTTTTTACATACTCAGCAGCCTCATATGGCGATCTTATATCTGGTTCAGATACGATTTCCATGAGTGCAATACCAGACCTATTAAGATCAATCAAACTGTAATCTGGGTGTTGATCATGAATACTTTTTCCAGCATCTTGCTCTAGATGTATTCGGTTTATTCTTATGGTCTTATCTGAACCATCTTCTAGTGTCACCGTAAGCAAGCCATCTTGAACTATTGGTAAATAAAATTGAGATATTTGATATCCTTGAGGTAAATCCGCATAAAAATAGTTTTTTCTATCAAAGACTGATA
>JAAFHP010000003.1 GCA_013298405.1 Alphaproteobacteria bacterium
TTGCAACAAGCAGAATATTTTATTGAAAATATTGATGCTGAAGTAGTGGCGATATTTTTTAATCTTGATGATAAATCAGCTGTTTCACGTATTATGGGGCGTATTAGCTGCAAGCAATGCGGAAAAATATATAATGAGCAAACAGATATGCCAAAAGATGGTGTATGCGATGAGTGTGGCTCTACAGACTTACTAACTAGATCAGATGATGATGAAAAAACAGTGTTAACTAGACTTGAAGCATATAAAAAAGAAACATTACCTATGATTGATTTCTATAAGAAAAAGGGTAAGTTTTTTAATCTTCATGCCAATATGCCCAAGGATAAGGTAACAGAGGAGATTTTATCAGTTATAAAAAAGATTTGACTTTGTCGGATATTTTTATATTATTCTGTTTCTAATATTTTTTTAAAAATTGGAGAGTTTTCGTGGCAAGGATTGCAGGTGTAAATATTCCACCAAATAAAAGATTGGTAATTAGTTTGACATATATTTATGGTATTGGTCTTACCACTGCTAAAGAGATATGTAAAAACACTGGTATTGCAGAAAGCAAGAGAGTTAAGGACCTTGATGATAATGAGCTAGTGCTTTTGAGAAACGAAATAGACAAAAATTGTCACGTTGAAGGTGAATTAAGGCGTGAAGTAAGTTTGAATATCAAAAAGAAGAAGGATATTCGTAGCTATCAGGGATTAAGACATATTAAAAGATTGCCGGTTAGAGGGCAGAATACACACTCCAATGCTAGAACCAGAAAAGGGAAAGCAGTAGCAATTGCAGGTAAAAAGAAATAATAATTAAGTAAGAAAAATGACTCCAACAACAAAATCCAAAAAGAAAAGGAAAAATATTAGTCTAGGTATTGTGCACATTAAGGCAACTTTTAATAATACCATAGTAACTGTAACAGATATACAGGGTAATGTTATAGCGATATCTACTGCTGGATCTCATGGATTTAAGGGAGCAAAAAAGGCTACTCCTTTTGCTGCTCAGACAACAGTTGATAAAGTGTCTGAAGAGGCAAAAGAGCACGGCTTGAAGACAGTTTCAATTAGAATTAAAGGCGCTGGCTCACAAAGAGAATCAGCAATGAGAGCAGTGTTTAGTCAGAATTTTGTAGTTACTTCAATTACAGATGTATCAGGTGTTGCGCATAATGGTGTAAGACCTCCAAAAAGAAGAAGAGTATAATTCATTAAGCGTTGATCGCTAGTGTTAAAGTTTGTTATATAAAGGTATAATATGTTGTCATTGAATAAAAATTGGAGCTCGTTAATTAAGCCGTCCAAGATTGTCTATGATGGAAAAAGTGAAGATGGGAAGACTGCAACAATAGTCATTGAGCCATTGGAGAGAGGATTCGGCCTAACTTTAGGGAATGCTTTAAGAAGAACTCTCTTATCATCCTTGCAAGGTGCAGCAATTAGCGCTGTAAAAATTCCTGGAATAGTGCACGAGTTTTCTGCTAGATCTGGAGTGAAAGAAGATTTAATAGATATCATTTTAAACTTAAAGAAAGTTGCAATAAAAATGCATTCTTCTGAAAAGAAAGTGGTGCGTATTAATGCTAAGGGGCCATGCGTAGTCACGGCTGGAATGATTGAGGCAAGTTCTGATGTTGAGGTTTTAAGTCCAGATCAGGTAATTTGCACTCTTTCAAAAGATTCAGAGCTAGAAATGGAGCTGTTTTGTGAAACAGGTAAGGGGTATGTCCCAGCTGGCTCAGGAAAAAATAAAGATATGCCTATAGGCGTTATTGCAATAGATGCGTTATTTTGTCCAGTAAAAAGAGTGTCATATAAAGTTGAAGATACACGTGTTGGTCAAATAACAGATTATGATAAGCTTATAATGACGATTGAAACTGATGGAACAGTCACTCCTGAGATGGCGATAGCATTGTCAGCAAGAATTCTACAAGATCAATTGCAATTATTCATTACTTTTGAAGAAGAAGAGGAAGAGAAGCACGATTCTAAAGAAGAGCTTGAATATAACCCAATTCTACTCAAAAAAGTTGATGAACTTGAGTTGTCTGTTAGGTCAAGGAATTGCCTACAAAATGACA
This sequence comes from Alphaproteobacteria bacterium, assembly GCA_013298405.1. GTDB lineage: Bacteria > Pseudomonadota > Alphaproteobacteria > Rickettsiales > Rickettsiaceae > Megaera_A. The sequence continues at coordinate 2,078 of JAAFHP010000003.1, forward strand.
ATATTGTATATATTGGTGATCTAGTGAATAAAACTGAAGCTGAAATGCTTCGTACGCAGAATTTTGGTAGGAAATCTCTGAACGAGATCAAAGATGTACTAGCTAAGTTCAATCTTAGATTCGGTATGGATATTAGTGGTTGGCCACCAGAAAATATAGAAGAGTTGGCTAAGAAGTATGAAGACTCTTATTAATTTTTGAGAATAGTTTGTTAGGTAATAAAAATGCGACATAAATTAAAAGGTACAAAGCTAAATAGAACTTCCTCTCATAGAAAGGCCATGTTTGCAAATATGGCAACTGCCTTGATTATGAATGAGCAAATTAAGACTACAGTTGTAAAGGCAAAAGCGCTAAGACCTATTGTCGAAAAATTAGTTTCTAAAGCTAGAAAAGGTACGTTATCAGCAAGAAGGGATATCATTTCTCGTATTAAAGATAAAGTAGCTGCAGAAAAATTAATGTCAGTTTTAGCTAGTAGATATAAAGAAAGACCTGGTGGGTACACAAGAGTGATTAAAGCAGGTTTCAGGTATGGTGATATGGCGCCTATTGCATATATAGAATTTGTAGAAAGAGATGTTAATGCAAAAGGTTGTATGACTCCAGCCGTCGTACAAGAATTAGTACAAGAATAGTAGAAATATAAGGTATAAATAGTTTATTATGGCAAATCATTCATCAGCTAAGAAAGCAATAAGAAAAACACAAAGAAATGCGGTCATCAATAAAAATAGAATGAGCCGTATCAAAACTTTCGTAAAAAAGGTACTAGCAGCTGTTGCATCTGGTTCATCAGATGATGCAAGAGATGCTCTTGTTGTTGCTCAATCGGAGCTAATGAGAGGTGTTGCTAGTAAGCTCATTAAAAAGAATACTGCCTCACGCAAAGTAAGCCGCCTTTCTAAACTGGTTAAAAATACTTCTAACGCAGAAGTTGTCGAGAAACCAAAAGTAGCTAAAGCAAAACCAAGTGCTGATGTTGAGGCAAAAGCTGCCAAGGTTACGAAAGCTACTACTAAAAAAGCATCTCCTAAAAAAGAGACTTCCACAGTAAAAAAAGCTACTAAGAAAAAGGGTGAATAATATCCTTGAGCTCTTGCCAATTATGTGGATTAGAATCTCTGTCTCTTAACCACGTATTAGTTACTGGCAACTTAGTCATTCTAAACTCCCCCAAGTCATTCCAAACTTGATTTGGGATCCACCCTTAAAGCGCCTCTTAACCTCAATGCTTTTTGGATCCCGGATCAAGTCCGGGAAGACTGAGAATTGGAAAGGCAAAAGTCATTCTGAACCACCTTCTTAGTCATCAATTATGTTTTTAAAAGTATAGTCATTCCAAACTCGATTTGGGATCCACCCTTAAAGCGCTTCTTAACCTCAATGCTTTTTGGATCCCGGATCAGTCCGGGAAGACTGTTAAAAAACGCCAGAGTGACTAAGTTTGGGGTCGCATCCTGAATTCGATATTCAGGATCCACCTAAAGATGGTGTTTTCTTAATTCTGTATATCAATTCAACTATTATGCGTCATCATCTGCAGATGATGATTGTTCCCCAGATAGTTTAACAGCCTCTTTATGGTCTGGTTCTAGAGAAATGAATATATGTCGGGGTGTTTTGCTTTGGCCATGTCTTTTGGAGTTTGCTTTGCCTTATTGGGGATGTTTTTTGCCCCGCTACTAGTTAATAGTTGAACCATAGATAGTTGCCCATTAAAAGCGGCGTAGTGTAGGGCAGTATTACCAGCGCTTGAATCAGCTAAATTAACATCTGCTTCGCCAGTTGTAAGCAATACCCGCATCATCTCACAAAATCCATGTTTAGCAGCCAGCACTAAACTAAGGATTTCTACTTTTTTTGCAGTTAAACTGTTGCTCTCCGTCATTTTTTTTATGTATGGGGCAGATAGCTCAATCATTTTGTTGCATTCTATTCGAAGTTGTAGTGATGGTGATTTTGACATTCTATGACCCCCTTGTAATAGTGGTTGAAGAGTAATTCTCAGATACCAGCTCTTAAGTGTAGCATTGTTTCAACTTTATGACTAGTTGCTGAATTGTTAAAAATGGCATAGAATCGCAGAAAAATAGAAAGAAGCAAGCGTTTTATAAAATGTAGAAGTACTTACATGAAAATCTATTCAAGTATTCATTTAAATCTTGAGCGAGAGTTCCATAATTTTGGACTTTGGTATATAGCAAGTTTTATTCTAGGGATTATTTTTTTCTTTCAAGGTAATAGTTCTTTTAACTTGAGTGGAGCTTATATAACGGTTGGAGCACTAATCGCTTTAATTATATCGTATAATTTTATCAGGCTAAGAAATGTTATCTCTATATTTCTTGCGTTATCTATTTCATTTTTTCTAATAGGCTACTTGGTTGCAAATATAAGAGCTATACAAAAAGTAGATTCGTCTATGTTAGAGCAGCTAGCAGCTAATGTTGAAGGGAATATTACTTCAATTAAACCAGCAAGAAGAGGAACTCAAGTTACTCTAAACAATGTAAGAGTTGATAGTAAGGACTTTGGCAAAGTAAGAGTAAATATTGCCAAAAAATTTGATATAAATTTACAGCATGGGGATCATGTAAAGCTAAGGGCAAAACTATTTCCTCTGCCTAACAGAATTCTGCCAGATAGTTTTGATTTTGGTTTTTACTTGAGTTTGTCTGGCATACAAGCAACTGGTTATGCATTGTCACCTTTGAATGTGATGGCAAAAAAAGTTACTAATTTTGATGGTTTTATTCAAAATATCAGAACTAGTATATATAATCGTTTGATACAAGTACTCGGGCCAAGAGAAGGCAACTTTGCAGCTGCAATTTTAATTGGTGAAACAAAAGCGATTCCAGATGATATCAGCCAAAATATGCGAAATACGGGTGTAGCTCATATCTTGAGCGTATCAGGATTGCACCTGTCACTTGTTGCGATGCTATTCTTTATTAGCAGCAGAGCTGTGCTTAATGCTTCCAATTACATTGCTTATAATTTTAATGTAAAACTTCTTGCTTCTATAATTTCAATTGTAGCAAGTTTTTTATACTTGCATATTAGTGGAGCAAATATTGCAGCTACGAGGGCATTTATTATGACTTCAGTATTCATTCTTGCGTCAATGACAGATAGATCATCATCACCACTTCGTTCATTATTTGTAGCGGCGTTTCTTATACTACTCTTCTTGCCAGAGTATGTCCTGCACCCAAGTTTTCAATTATCATTTACAGCTGTGTTATGTTTAATATCTGGCTATGAGTTTTACTTGAAGAATAAGCATATACTAGGGGCAAGTAAGGGAATATTTGCCAGTATCAAGCTATATGTATTTGCTAATGTTTACTCAAGCTTTGTTGCAAGTATCATGACCGCTCCTTACGTAATATATCATTTTTATAAATTTGCTAATTATTCAGTCCTGATGAACTTGATTTCTGTTCCAATTATGTCTTTCTTTTTAATGCCGTTTACGATAGTTGCTACAATGCTAATGCCAGTTGGTCTTGATTCTATTTTTTTAGGGATTCTTGGTTTTTTTATTAGGATTATAATTGATTGCGCTAATTACATTGCATCTCTTCCCGGGGCCATTTGGTATTTTGGTCATATAACCCCAGCTAGTTTGTTAATATACACATTGGGCTTTTTTTGGTTAGCATTATGGCAAAAAAGATGGAGAAAATTGGGATTGCTAGTGATTATATTTTCGGTAATATTAATGCTGTTATCGCCTAAACCTGTTCTGGTTTTTGATTTAAAAGACAAGATTGTTGGTATTAGAACTGAGCAAGATAGGCTTGAAATATACTCTGAGAAATCAATTCCACGGTTTACAAGGGAATATTGGGCAAACTGGTTTGGTATTGATGAAGATCATATCACCCAAAATATAGCATCTATTGAGCACAAGGTATTTAAATTAAGAAATAATAAAACAGTAGCAATCATTAATACTCAATGCCTGGAAGCGGACTTAATCATAACTATTTCAGATACTGTATCTTGTAAGAGTAATAATATCCTGGTGAACTATAGATCGATTCTTAGCACAAGGTTTATAGAAGTATTTTGTGACAACAAGAAATGTTGGGTTCGTGATTACTAACCATTAAAGGCTTGCTTAAGTAGTGTTACTGTAGACATACATTAGCAATCTAAGGGAGATTTTGTTGTAGAAATTTTTTAGTTATAAGCACATTTGTTTAAAATTTTTTCTTGTCTCTATAAATGTCATAAATCTAAATGTCAGAGATTCTTTGGAGACATTAGGTGGCCATACAGCATAAACAGGAAGTGATTCAACTTGCCATTCTGGTATGAGTTCAATGAGATATCCATGATGAATATCTTGTGCAACAAGAAACGTCGGCGGGGTTGCTAATCCTAAGCCAGCAATGGCCAATTGACGCACAGCATCTACGCTGTCGACAACGATTCTTGGTTCAAAATTGATTAAACAAGTTTTACCTTTTTGATTGATGAATATTTTAGTATTTGGGCGCATTTTGAGTCCTATCCAGTCCCATTGAAGTAAATCCATGGGGTGTTTTGGTAGCTTATGTTTGCTTATTACAGCAGGAGCAAAGACGAGTTTGCGTGTCATTGTAAAGAGTAGTTTAGTTTTTAAAGCGCTATCTTTTAAATTCCCTATTCTAATAGCCAGATCGATGCCTTCCCGAATCAAATCTTGTTGTATGTCGCTAAAGCTTATTGAAAGCTCAATTTTTGGAAATTCCTTGGCAAATGCTGCAATATCATCAACAAGTGGGCTTGTTGTAAGCATTGCTGGAAGAGTTAGGTTTAATTTACCGATTGGTTCACTAGCGTGGTATACAATACTATTCAGACCTTTTTCTGCGGCTAGTAACATAGCTTCTGCATTCGTGAATAATTTTTCACCCTCATGAGTAAGGGAGAGCCGTCTAGTGGATCGATAAAGCAGAGCAACGCCTAGTTGTTCTTCTAATTGCGCAACATGGTGGCTTACAACTGAGGGAGAAAGTTTGAGCATATTTGCCGCTGCACAAAACGAGCCAGCTTCTACTACCTTAGCGAAGATGGCTAGTGCCCTTAATTTATCAATCATTATATCACTCTATCGAATAGTAAATTCTAATTATAACAACTAATCATTGATTATTATATATGATATTATAACTAGCATAGTGCAATAATATTTATTTTTGAGAAGGAGTATATGAACGACAAAGATTTAACAACCAAAAAATATGTGATTGTTATTGATCACAATTTACCAGTGGGTGTCATTGCAAATACGGCTGCAGTATTATCAATTAACTTAGGCAAGATGGTTCCTGAAATTATCGGTTATGATCACAAAGATAGTGCAGGAGATTATCATCATGGTATTACAACGATGGCTATTCCAATTTTAAAAAGTAACAGTTTATTACTCAAGGAAATGCGTCAAGCAGTAAAAGCGTATGAACCAAATTTAGTAGTGGTTGATTTAATTACCGCCACCCAAACCACTAAAAGTTATACGGATTATGTTCATCAATATGAGAACACTCCGGTTGAAAACCTAGATTATTTAGGTTTAGCTCTATATGGTGAAATAAAGATTGTAAATAAATTTACTGGTAGCCTTGGGTTACTAAGATAAAGTTAATTACTCAGTTCTGATGAACCTGATTTCTGTTCCAATTATGTCTTTCTGTGTATCTTGTAAGAGTAATAATGTCGTGATGAACTATAAATCAATTTTTACAGCAAGGTTTATTGATATATTCTGTGATAGAAAAAATTGTTGGAGTAAGCTGGATTAGTTGTGCATAAAAATAATCTATAGCAACACTATGCTGTACCTGGATAGCAGCATCCTCTTAAACAGCCTCGGTATTCTCACGCTTGGAATCTATCACTTACTCATGAGATTCCTTGATAAACCCCATGATGATTGCTTTGTTCGTTAGGTATTAGTGCCTAAAATTACTTCTTAGCGCCAAATGAGAGGCCAGCAAATTTCTTATTAAAGTCGCTGACATTTTTATTCGATTGGTTAACCAAGTTTACAACGTCTTTATTCCACGCTGGATGGTCACGAAAATCAACATCCATTAGAATTTCACCAGAATTAAGAGTAGACATAGTGGTAAACTCATCTTTACCGATCTTGATTTTTAATTTGTTGTATTTAGGGTGAATGTCTTTTTTCATGCCGCTAACTCCCTAGTTTTTTTTAGAATCTCTTTTCTTATCCTTTTAGCTTTTTCAGACATTACATTATCGTCAGCTTTAGTGATAAACATATCAAAACCACCGTTCTTCTCAACGCTTCTCAGAGCTCTTGCTATGACCTTTAGTCTATATCTTTGACCTGTAACATCACTAGTATACTCTACTGTTTTAAGATTAGGCTCAAATCTTCTCCTAGTCTTTCTTTGCGAGTGCGACACTTTATTTCCATATTGCACTGCAACCCCAGTCAATTCACATTTACGAGACATAATTATTCACTTTGCATTTAAGTTTTATACGTAGATATGGCAGAATATAGATTTTTAGTAAATATGTCAAGAACCTTGATTGCCATTATCTACAGGGTTATTAAATTCTCTTCTCTATTAGCCCAGATAGCCCAGAATTTTTCGATTGAATTCAAATCTGGGGAGAATAAGGTGGTAAGAATATTAGTGTGTAATAACAACTATGACTCTGTTTTGCCACATAAAAATCATCTAGATAAGATTTACCTATAAATTAGAGACCCCTAGAATCTTTTGTTACAGCGCCACTTCTTTCTCTTGTAGCCGGAGGTTTTTCTGCAGATTTACTCGAAGCTTTTGTTCCAATTTCAGTAGCTTTTTTCAGTAATTGAGCATTTTTCTGAGCCTCATATGATTTATGCAGGTCAGTTTTCTCATAATCATATGTTGCTTTAATTGATTTTACCGGAGATGAAAAGCTAGCGGCCATTTTTGCTGCTAGTTCGAGCGACTCTTTTCCTTGACCCTCAGGTTGTATTGTCACTCTAGGTTTTTCTCCAAAAAGGTATTTTGAGAATACGTTAGGCTTATGTACTGTCACTGTTGCTTTCGCTCCTTTATCATCAGAAATAGTCAATGTACCTTCGTAACCTGTGAGTTTGTTTAACAGGCCTTTTTTCTTACTTACACTAACTTCTACCTCACCTAGTTCTGGAAATACTTTTGTCACCTCTTTTTGCTTAGGTGATTGTAGTAATGAATCTAATTTTTCAAAAGTTTTATCAGTTTGCAGGGCAGTTGAACTCATTTCATAGCCAGGACTTTCCTTGGTAAAATTATATTCAAATGGTTTTTTCTGAATTTCGTCATAAATCCCTTTTAAAAACTCCTTATCAAAATTTTTGCCATTATTTGTATCTCGCAACATGCTTTTAAACTGATCAAATGTCATTTTTTTCTCAGGCTTAATGCTAGGGTTATGCAAATCAGTATTTAACATCATAGTTGCGAATGCCAGAGTATGCCCTGCTCCAGCTTCAACTTGTTCAGGATTTTGCGTAGCATATCTTTCACCAAAAGCTTCGACGACTCGATCAATTCTTTGCCCTTCTCCAGGTAATTTAAATTCTTTCACAAATTCTCGAAATGCTTGTGTAAATGGTTTGCCAGAAAAATCCATTTGATCAGTAAAATGTTTTAATACGCCTTTATTTTGTTGATCAGAGCCACTTAGGTACTCGCCTACTGCTTCTAGATCTAAATTACTTTTTTGTTTATGAAAAAATTCTGCTATTTCTTTATCTGCATCTAGACCATTTTCTTGGCATATTTGGTTTAGTCTTGCAATTCCTTCTTTCGGTTTTTTGTTAAAAAGTTCAGCTATTTCGCGTTTTTCTTGTTCTATCTTTTCATGCATAAAATTCCCTATATTAAATTGAATTAACATCTGTAATTCTAATTCAACTAAAAGATGCAATCAACTATTATCTTTGTTCTGCTTTTGTAAAAAGTGTGAAAAAATTCTTGGTTGATAAGTGGGCAAATTCATTAACATCTATATTCTTTAGAGTGGCAATAAACTCAGCCACATATTTTGTATATGAAGGTTCGTTAGTTTTACCCCGCATTGGGACTGGAGAAAGGTACGGCGCATCTGTTTCCACTAATATCCTATCGGCTGGAACGTATTTTACTACATCTCTTAAAGCATCAGCATTTTTAAAAGTAACAATTCCAGAAACTGATATGTAAAGACCTAGGTCAAGGACTTTTTGAGCAAAGTCTAAAGTAGAAGTAAAACAGTGAATGAGAGCAGGGAAGTCTTGAATTTGTTTATGATGCTGTAGCATCTCTATGGCATCAATTTCAGCATCCCGCATATGAATTATTACAGGTAATTTGTTTTCTTGTGCAGAGCGAATATGACTAGCAAAAGAATCTCTTTGCATTTTTTGCTGCTCTTTATCTTTATTATAAAAATAATCTAATCCAGTTTCGCCAAGTCCTATAACTTTTGGATGTGAAGAAAGCTGAGTTAACTCTTCATGACTTACAACAGAATCTACTTCGCTTGGATGCACTCCAACTGATGCGTAAACATTTGAAAATTTTTTGGCTATAGTGATAATGTTATTAAAATTATCTAATCTAGTGCAAATAGTTTGCATATATTTTATGCCGGCTTCGTCTGCCCTTGCTACTATATTATCAATAGAATCGTATTCACTAAGCATGTCAAGATGACAATGTGAGTCAACTAATATCATTTTCTAATCTTGGGAAAATTGGTGTTGGTTGATTAATCATGGATTCAGGAATTAACGCGCTATTTTGTGAAAGATGAGAAAAACTTCTGCTATCTTCCAAAACATTGAGTTGATCAAGCATCTTACTAGCTGAATCTGGGACAAATGGTAATAACATAACACCAAGATGCCTTATTACTTCGAGCAAAGTGTATAATACTTCATTCATTTTTTCTTGATTACTTTTCAGCGCCCATGGAGCTTCTTTATCGATAAAGGCGTTGGCGTGTTCAGCTATATTGATGATATTATCAAGAACTTTATTTATTTGGAACGAATCCATTAAATCATTATTCTGCTTGCCTAAATTGATTGTCAGCTTCATTAGCTCAGATTCAGAATAAATTTGAGCTATAAATTCTTTGCTAACGTTTGGCACTTGTTTATTGCAATATTTATATACTAGCGAACATGTACGCTGCATTAAATTGCCGATCTTGTTTGAAAGCTCGCTGTTTATCCTAGCAACTAGATTATCCTTAGAAAAATTTCCATCATTGCCAAAGGTAACTTCGCGCATCAGAAAATAACGTACCTGATCAAGCCCGAATTCATTTATCAGCGCAAAAGGATCTATAACATTACCAACTGATTTAGAGATTTTTTGCCCTTCATTCGTCCACCAACCATGAGCTATTATAGATTTGGGTAATGGCAAGCCTGCTGCCATTAAAAATGCTGGCCAATATACTGCATGAAAGCGCAGTATATCCTTTCCTACAACGTGTGTTGCAGTTGGCCAAAAATTACTATATTTATCAGTTTTTTCTGGGTAGCCAAGGGCTGAAATGTAATTAGCAAGAGCATCAAGCCAAACATAAATGACGTGTTTTTCATCACCAGGTACTTTTATTCCCCAGCCAAAGCTAGTACGAGAGACGGACAAGTCAATAAGACCAGATTTAACAAAGCTAATAACTTCATTTTTTCTTGATTCAGGGTAGATAAAATTGGGATTTTGCTGATAAAATTCTAACAGTTTATCTTGCCATTTTGAAAGCTTAAAAAAGTAGCTTGGTTCTTCAACCCATTCTACTGGTGCGCCTGTTGGAGCAAGGCCATCAGACGTTAGCTCATCTTCTGCATAAAATGCTTCATCACGAACTGAGTACCACCCATCATACTTATCAAGATATATTTCTTCTTTATCAATCAGCTTTTGCCAGAAATACTCTACGGCTTTCTTATGGCGCTTTTCCGTTGTTCTGATGAAATCGTCGTTGGAAATGTTAAGCTGATTCATCATTTTGCGGAATATTTCTGAATTTTTATCAGTAAATTCTTGTGGGTTCATGCCAAATTTTTCAGCTGATTTTTCAACTTTCTGGCCGTGTTCATCAGTGCCAGTTAAAAACATGACATTCTTGCCAGATAACCTCATGAACCTGCTTATTACATCGCACGCTATGCTTGTGTATGCATGACCTATATGCGGAACATCATTTACATAGTAGATTGGAGTAGTGATGTAATAATATTTGGCAGACATATAAGTTTCAAAAATGCTTGTGTGAATTAGAGGGAAATAATAGTTCTGAAACTTCTATTTTTCAAGCTTATAGTATGGAATCTCAATCGTACAAAGTTTTTTAACATTTTTGTAAAACCTCTGACCTCCTCACTTACTTCTCATTACCACAAATTGACTTAGTATTTTTTCAAAGTACTAAGGATAAATGCAGTAAGACTTAGCGTGTAAGTATAATTAATCTAGAAATACTTTTTTGGCAGAATTTTTAATGGTTTTTGAATTGGTAACACCATGTTGAATGAAAGTTGTCTTCAAATAGCTGTCAATTTCATCATTTAATTCATCTATTTTATCTCTAAAAAAGTGATCAGCTCCACCGATCACCTTATAAGCGATTTTAATATTTTTCTGCTTTAGCAATCTATTTGCCAGCTCACTTACCGACTCTTCTGATACTACGCTGTCTTTATCTCCTTGTAAGATTAACCCAGGAATAGGACACGGAGACAAGAAAGAAAAGTCGTATTTATTAACTGGTGGCGACACTGCCAAAAAATTCGTTATTTCTGGACGTCTCATAATAAGTTGCATAGCTATCCAAGCACCAAAAGAAAAGCCTGCGATAAGGCTAAATCGGCTCATTGGATAATTCACCTGTAACCAGTCAAGTGCTGTTGCTGCATCAGTCATCTCACCAATGCCATCATCATAATTACCCATTGAGCGGCCTACGCCTCTGAAATTTATTCTCAGTACTGTAAAATCATTATCAAACAAAGTCTTATACACATTGTATACCACCTTATTATTCATTGTACCACCAAATTTGGGGTGTGGGTGCAAAACTAGTGCTATAGGGGCTTTAGGGTTATTTGATTCAGCAAATTTACCTTCAATGCGTCCTGCAGGACCATTAAAAAAAATCTCAGGCATTTTATAACCAACATGAAAATTATTAAGCAGGCATTGTATTACTTACCTTAGAAAAACTCAATGAAATATTTATTTTTTCCAGCGATTATGAAACCAGAACCATTGACCAGGTTGCTCTCTTACCCAAGATTCAATTATCTCATTTATCTTTTTCATTATTTCGTATACCTTCTTGTCCTTTTCTACACCTGACAATTTCTCTTCTTCTACTTCCTTGCTATACTCAACGATTGGTTTATGAATCACTAATTTAAAATTACTATTTCTGCCTTCTCTTATTATCTGCATCGGTACAATTGGATAACGAAACTGCAAGCTAAGTTTTGCAATCGCTGGAGCCGTCATAGCAGATTTTCCAAAAAAAGGTACTTCTATTCCGTCATTCATTTTTTGATCAACAAGCATGAGAATGGTAGTACCATTCTTTATCGCTTGCATAATATTTTTAGAACCACCTGCTCCTTTAGGAATCATTAATATTCCATTGTTCTTGAGTCTCTTTTCTTGAATTTCTTTATCAACGAGAGGATTATTTGCCTTTCTATAAACAATAGCAATTTTATCATAAAATTTATCAACAGTTTTGATCAATAGATCCCAGTTTGCTTGGTGTGCTAGAAAAAAAAAGTACGGCTGCTTTGTTCGCTTGTATTCTTCAATATTCTCTAATCCGATTATTTGAACTCTTTTATCTAAATCCGTTATATCATCTATAAATGGAAATTCACCGATATATCGACCAAAATTATCCCATAATTCATCGATAATTAACTCAGTACCCACGTCTTGTCCATAAACCATTTCTAAATTACTGCGGGCAATATTAGTGACACTTAAGTACGGACCAATTTTCCTAGCAATAAAACTACAAATTGACGCTGATCTATCTATAGAAAATAGGCGCAAAAATGCGGTGAATAATTTATATATTAAATACTCAAATATATGTCTTAACTTTTTCATAAATCATACTGAATAATTTATCTTCATTATCAAAACTAAGCTCAACATCTACAACTTCAACTTGGTCTTGTTTAGTAGTTAACTTCATAAAATCCTTTCTAGTTGTAACCAATGTAGCATTTTTACTTTTTGCTAAACTAATTAAGTAACTTATTTCTTCATCGCTATAATGGTGATGATCTTGGTAGACTAGCTTATCAAGAATACTTACTCCACTTTCTTTTAGCATCGTAAAAAATTTATCTGGGTTTCCAATAGCAGAAAAAGCTATATAACTTTTTTCCAAATCTAATTTTGTTTTCATCTTAATCTGAGCCTTGAAAAAAGGCTTATTTGATGAAATAATACTATTTATTAAATTAAAGTTTGTACAAGGATGATTACCAATCATTAATATAATATCCGCTTTAATTATACCAGAATTTACCGACTCTCTAAGAGGACCAGCTGGAAAAATCATATTATTTCCAACAGCTCTTATTGCGTCAAACACTAATATAACTAAGTCCTTTTGAAAATAAGGATTTTGCATTCTATCGTCCAAAATTACTATCTCTGGTTTTAAATCATCAATGAGTGGAATAGATGCTTGCAAAGATTGAGCAGCTAAAACTTTGCTACTAGCGCTTAGCATTTTTGATTCATCACCAACATCAATAGCTAGGTCAGTTTTAGTTACTAATTTTGCTAGTTTACTTCTAGCTTTGTAAGCATTTGTAACTATCAGGTAGTTGCTATTTTTATCTTTTAACTTATTAGCTAACCACTGCACTACCTGAGTTTTCCCTGTGCCACCAACAGTAATATTGCCAATACAAATGATATATGGCTTTAATTTTACTGATTTTGCAAAATAATTTCTTAAAAATCCTAGCAATCGATAAATTAATGACAAAGGATATAAAATAACAGATAAATAACCTCTTTTCTGCCAGAACGACGGATATAAATCTTTTATCATCTAATACAATCTCCTGCTACCTGAAAATTATACAAAAATACCTGACCACTGTGAATGAAATTATTAAACATATTTACTCTCTGTATACTTTTATCTAGTACTTCTTCATTCAGAATCAGTATCTTTTAACTTTGCCAAATCGTTGGCTGACGGAAGATAATTTTTAAGATTATCAGGAAGTGTTTCTGTTAACTTAAATTGAGATACTCCAATTGGCTTACTTATCCCTTCAATAGCATACTCAACAGTAATACCTTTTTTATCTTCACATAAAATAAGACCAATTGTTGGATTATCTGATTTGTCCTTGATTTTCTTATCAATCAAATTCAAGTAGAAATTTAATTTACCGGCATATTCTGGTCTAAACTTACCAGTTTTAAGTTCTATAACTACATAGCACCTAAGTTTTAAGTGATAAAAGAGTATATCAATATAGTAGTCTTCTCCCTCAAGTTCTATGTGATATTGATTACCCACGAACGCAAATCCTTGACCCAGTTCAAGTAAGAAATTTCTAATATTGTCTATTAGTTTTCCTTCCAGTTCTCGCTCACTGAACTTACCATGAATATCCAAGAACTGCAGGTTATACGGATCTTTTATAATGCTTTGCACTAGATCTGATTGTGGCGAAGGTAAACTGGCTTGAAAATTGTTAATACTCTTTCCTTCTCTTGCATATAAATTAGTTTTGATCTGCAAGTTAAGTACGTTCCTTGACCATCCATTTTCTATAGTTTTCTGAATATACCAAATGCGTTTTTCATTTTCGCGTATCTTATCTAGAATTACACAATTATGTCCCCATGGAATTTGCGCAGCAACTTGTTGCGTAAATTCCAGATCAGGATAACTTCCTGCAAAAGTTTGCATATAAATAAGATTTCTAGCAGACAATCCCTTCATTTCAGGAAATTCTCTCGTAAGATCTCGAGATATATTCTCAATTACCTTACTTCCCCACCCTTCTTGTTTTTGTCTTTCTAATATTAAATTACCTATTCGCCAATAAAGACTTATCATTTCTTTATTAACGGCCAAATGTGCTCTTATTCTGCTGCTAGCAATCTCCCGCTTTAATGTTTGTATAAGTTGCGCGTATTTCTTATCTAATACTTCTGTCATGTGATCTGCGTTTTAGCTCCTTCCTATTGTAACTATTTATCATTTCAGAAATTCTCCGATTTCTTTAAGATAATTTTCAATTACTTTTTCCTTGTTTTCTACATAACCAAGAGCGTTCTGACCTAATTTAGTAGCTAAATTAGTGCTTTGATCATCCAAAAAATATTTCATTTTTTCTTCAAGTTCATTAATATCTTTTACCTGAATAGCTGCTTCTTTCTTTATCATTTCATCAGCAATATTTTGAAAATTAGACATATCTGGACCAAGTAAAATCACTTTGCCAAAATAAGCCGGCTCTAATAAATTATGCCCACCTCTTTTGAATGACCCACCAACAAATACAATTTTTGCCAAACTGTAAAATAAACCAAGCTCTCCAAAAGTATCTACAATAAATATATCTTTATTTAAATCAGGGAGCACATCATTTTTACGGCTTGTAACGCTCATGCCCATCTTATTGCACTCTGCCATCACATCTTCCACTCTTTCTGGATGCCGCAAAATTACTATTGGAAAATAGTCTGTATTTTCTGACTTAAGCTTATATATTAGCTTCAATATAACATCTTCATCCTCTTTATGCGTGCTTGCTGCGACAAATAATTTTTTATTATTAAATTTATTTTTTAGTATCATCAATTGTTCTTGATCTACTTTCAATTCCTTGTTTGCAAACTTTAAATTTCCAATTTTAACTGCCTTCTTACATCCTAGGTGTTTATATTTTTCTAAATCGGTATCACTTTGCACCAAGACTTTGTTAAATCTGCCAGTGATAAATGAAAAAAACCAGGCCATTTTTTGCCAATTTGTATATGAATTATCAGATAATCGTGCATTTACTAGTAATATATCAAACCTAGCAGCAGATGAAGTCACAAGACATGGCCATAGCTCCGACTCGATAAATATACCAAGAGAAGGTTTCCAATATTCTAAGAATTTTTTAACAATTATAACATTATCTAATGGGACAAAATGATGCATTGCATTACTTGGCAAGGACTTATCAAGTATATTTGCAGAAGATAAAGTTGCTGTAGTTACTAAGAATTTATATCCAGGATATCTAGCTGAAATTGAGCTGACCAAAGTAATAGCTATCATTGACTCGCCAACACTTGCTGCATGAAGCCAAATCAGCTTGCCATCTGGCCTTTTTTTAGTAAAAAACCCAAGCCGCTCTTTTAATGAATTCCAATTATCTTTCTTTTTAAAAATTCTTATTGAAAATAATAAAATATGCAAAGGAAAAAAAACTACGTTCAATAAATTATATATATATACTAAAAACATTTTTGACTATCCTGACGAGTTTTCTTTTGTCCCTTCTACCATAGAAGTTAAATATCGCAATCTTTTTTCTAATAATTCATTATCTTCTTTTTCATTCCCAGTTAGTGTTATTGGCTCACCAATTATCACTTTTATAACACCAAAAGGTTTCGGTAATATCAATTGATCCCAACTTTTTAATCTCATGTACTTAGTGGGCATACAAGATAATGGTATTATTGGTTTATTAATTTTATAAGCAATTTTTGTGATTGAACTATTCACTTTATATACTGGCCCCCTTGGCCCGTCTGGGGTAATCACTACCCCACCACCTTGAGATAAAACCTTTATTATATGTTTAGTTGCACCAATTGGATTACGATTAGATGAGCCTTCAATCACTTGATAACCCATCAACTTTATGACATCGGTGATAATTTTACCATCAGTGTGTGACGATGCTAGGGCGTGTATTCCGTCAAGAGATCGAAAAATATACATACCAAATGCAACTCTATTATGCCATAGTGCATATAGGGCATTACCATGCTCCAAAGCATCCCTTTTTGATTGGGAATCAATTTTTATGAACTCCCACTTAGAGGTTAAGTAAACTATTTTTAAGTACATATATATGACTAAGGCCACTAAATAGTGAACTACCTGGTTGTGCTTTAAACATTTTTTTATATATCTGACCAACATTTATTTAAGCTGTGATATGGCTTTACTCATTCTATCACATGCCTCAGTTAATATTTCTTCTGAGGTTGCATATGAAATCCTAAAATACCCTTCAAGCCCAAATGCAATTCCGGGAACGATAGCAACATTAGCGTACTCCAAAAGATATGTTGCTAAGTCAGATCCGTTATTAATTGTGATCCCTGCTGGCGTTTTCTTACCAAAGAGGTTGCTGCATTTTGGAAATAAATAAAACGCCCCTTCTGATTTGTAGCAATCAAGACCATTTATATCATTTACTAATTTTAAGACTAGATCGCGCTTTTTTTGAAAATTCTTAGTATTTACCTTGATGAATCCTTGCTCACCAGATAAAGCTTCAAGAGCAGCAACTTGACTGATCGAAGAGGGGTTAGAGGTACTTTGAGACTGGATAACATCCATAGCTTTGATAATTTCTTTACTACCTGCGCCATACCCTATCCTCCAACCAGTCATTGAGTAAGATTTTGACACACCATTAACTATAAAAATTCTTTCTTTCAAATCTGGCGCAATTTCAGCAAGGGTACAAAACTTGAAATCATCAAAGATGATATGTTCATATATATCATCACTCATAATATGTAATTGCGGATATTTCCTAAGCAAATCTGTAATTTGCTTTAATTCCTCTTTATTATAGGCAGCACCTGTTGGATTACTTGGAGAATTAATAATAAGCCACTTTGTCTTATTGGTTATCGCTTTTTCAATATCTATTGCTGAAACTCTAAACCCTTTATTCATATCTGCAGTAACAAAAACTGGTTTACCACCAGCAAGTAAAACCATATCTGGGTACGAAACCCAATATGGAGCTGGAATAATTACTTCATCTCCTTCATCTATTGTCGCCATAAATAGGTTATATATAACTTGTTTTCCGCCCGCGCCAACTATAACCTCATCAATAGAGTATTCGATGTTATTTTCTCTTTTAAATTTAGCACAAACAGCCTTTCTTAGTTCAGGGGTGCCAGATACAGCTGTATATTTAGTTTGACCATTTTTTATACCCTCTATTGCGGCCTGCTTAATATTATCTGGTGTATCAAAATCTGGTTCACCAGCTGCCAGCGAGATTATATTAACACCTTTTGCAGCAAGTTCCTTTGCTTTTGCTGCTACTGCTAGAGTGGGTGATGGTTTAACTGCCTGGAGTCTTTTTGCTATTAACGCCATAATTTATTTTCCTTTTTGATATAATGTATTTGAACTAGGATGAATTATATGAGAACATTCCCCCTAAATCAAACTCACTTATGATGATTTAAGGTAAAAGGAATTTATATGGGAATAAAAAATGCCACAAAATCACTATTCTCTTTTATTACTGGTATCCCGCGCTTCATATACAACGCTGTTGTCTCAGCAAAAAACCAGTTTCATCAACTTAAATATAACTTAAATAATTTATCTGCTAGTAATTTAAAACTAGGAATTTATCATCTCAAAAATGGTAATTTAAATGATGCAATTTTCAGATTTAAATTAGTTGAAAAATATCTCGAACCTGGAAACAAGTTAGCTGCCTACTGGTTGGGATGGACATATTTTTTGAAAAATGATTTTAAAAACTCAATTATTTATTTTACTAAGGCCGGAGATAAGGACGAGTTAAATATGCTGTCATTTATTAGGTCAATTGATACTGTCACTGCCCTACCAACGAAAATTAACAAAACCTGCAGGGATTTGATGGCAGCAAATTTTATCGATAGATTTGATGATAAAAACATCAATATACCAAAGGAGATGATCATTGCAGTTAACGAGCATATAGAAACCATACCAGAGGAATACTCTATTTTAGAGCTCGGAAACAATGTTGGTGTACTAAGTAATGAAATCAAAAAAAGAATGCAAGATAGTTTTACTCTGACAGTCACTGAATTATCAACCGAGATGATAGAATTACAGAATTTATATTTTCCGGATCAAGCACTATATGATAAAATTTATCAATATACTCCTGATGAATTCTTACAAACAACACAGAATAAATACGATATAATAATGAGCCTTGAGGGTGTTTCCCACACCAGCGATTCAAATCCACTATACTCGAAAATATTCAATGCAATAAGCCCAGCTGGTTATTTTGCTTTTACCGCTAGGATTGCTCAAAATACCCTTCTTTCGAATAAATATCTAGATTTTGCATATAATGCTGATTTCATAGTAAATGAATTAAAAAAAGTAGGATTTAGTATTCTTTCCCAAAAAGAAATTATTCTAGAAAATAATAATAAATATCATATATTTGTATGCAGAAAATAACTTATAAGAGGTGATACCTAGAATGAATAATTTGTTTTTTAAATTGGCTGCTCTCATTACTATTTTGTCTTTAACTTTAAATTCATATGCAGCTAAAAAAAATAAGGATGATAATTATCGCTACGATTATAATGCAATGAACGACAAGTGTTCTGTGTACGATCCTTACCAATCAGTTAATAGAAAAATATATATATTCAATGCTGTACTTGATACCTTCATCTTAAGGCCTGTTGCAAAAGGATATGGCAAATTTACCAATGATTATACTAAAGGTCGAGTTGGGAGTTTTATTGCCAATGTTAATGAGCCATTATCAACAGTCAATTATGGTGCTCAAGGTAAGGGTGAAGGTATGGGAAAGAGCTTTTGGCGTTTTGCGATAAATTCTACTCTTGGTATAGGAGGATTATTTGATGTAGCCAGTAAATTTGATGTTAAATCCCAACCCCAAACTTTTGGCAACACACTAGCGCATTATGGTGTTGGAGCTGGTCCATATATAGTTGTGCCATTTTTTGGAGGAAGCGGCGCAAGGGATGTTATGGACTCAATAGTTTTAAATAGTGCACTTAACCCGATTAAGTACCAAATGCATTCCAGCTTCAAGACTGGATTATTTGCTGTAAATCTAGTTCATAGCAGAGATGCAATAATGCCATTTGCCGATTATGTCACTAAGAATTCAACCGATACATATATTACTATACGCGACGCTATTATTAACGAACGTGAATCAAAAGTAAGCTATCCAGTTGGATTCAAGTGTGCTACCGTAAGAAATAAAAACAAATAGTTATAGGAGACACAACAAATGAGAGTACTTATAGTTTTTTTAGTATTACTTTACTCAAACTTATCATTAGCATCAGCTAAAACCGAGGAAACAGCTGAATTAAGAGCTTATGTAGAAAAATTAATACAGCAAGGGTATGATCTTGTTAATGATCAAAAATTAACTAAAGAACAGCAAAAGCAAAAATCTAGCGAACTCATAAAAACACACATGCATCTTGAGTGGATGGCCCAATACACACTTGGTAGACACAAAAGACAATTATCAAAAGAGCAACTAAACCAATTTATAAAAGTATATTCAAATTTTGTTGTAAGAGCCTATACCGATTTAACTACGAATTATAAGGGTGAAAAAGCTGTTCTGACTAATGTAAAACAGATTGATGATGACTTATTTATTGTAAATACTGAATTTATCAGACCAGGAGTGCAATCGCCAATCAAAGTCGATTACCTAATACATGAAGTAAATTCAAAAGAAAATCGATTTTTAGTTGGAGATATAATCACCGAAGGAGTGAGTATTTTAAATTCTCAGCAAGCAGAATTTGATAATACAATATCTACTTATGGAATAGAAAAATTAATTGCTGATCTTAAAAAGAAAGCTGAAACTGGAACTCCGATAAAATAATTTTTTCTATAGTAGTTTAAGGTTAACCAGAACATGGTTTATGATTCTTGGTTACAATCTTAAGGCGCGAATGAGATCCCCAGACGATGGTTTGTATCAGGGTTAGCCAATAATGGGATGTCTTGAGCGTTGGTTTACAAACTAGTAAACAATCGGTGCTTTTTTCACACAAGCAAAATAAAATTAGAAAAATGCGGTATAAGGACTTGTATGTATTTTGAAGATGGCTCCCCGGGCCGGATTCGAACCAGCGACCAAACGGTTAACAGCCGTTTGCTCTACCACTGAGCTACCGAGGAAAAATCCATCAACGAAACTTATAACAAAACTTTTCTTTTTGGTCTAGATATTTTTTGCTATACGTTTCAATTCATAAGTGTTTCGGTTATTTATTGGTTTTAAAGGGGTGTGATATACCGAAAAATACTACTTATTTCTTGTGTTGAGAATGAAACAATTGGTAACATTAATTTTATTGCCCAACCGTTTGATATTTAAGTATCATGCACTCTAAGATAAGTGTAAAACGTATTTATAGACAACTATGAAGGCAACCATTAAAAATCCTATAAGCTGCTATGGGATTGGGGTACATTCAGGTAAAAAAACCCAACTTACGCTTAAACCCGCAAAGTTGGGAACAGGGATAGTATTTGTTCGTAGCGATGTCACGTCTGTAGATAATAAAATCGTTGCTTCTTGTTTAAATGTTTCTGATACGACTCTGTCAACATCTATTAAAAACGATGCTGGAGTAAAAGTGTCAACCATTGAGCACATTATGGCTGCAATTTGGGGATCAGGAATTAGTGACTTAATAGTAGAAATAGATGGTCCTGAAGTTCCGATAATGGATGGCAGTAGTAAGCCCTTTGTATTTATGCTTGAATGCGGTGGAGCTAAAATATACACAATGCCAGTTCAGAATTTAAGGATATTAAAAGAAATCAGGGTCACTGATAATGGTTCAGAGATTGTTGCCCTGCCGTCAGATAAAATGATAGTAGACCTAACAATTGATTTTAATAGCCCGGTAATAGGTAGGCAGCAACACCGGTTTTCTCCTGAAGTAAATTTTAACGATGAAATAGCTGATTCGAGGACTTTTGGCTTTGTACATGAACTAGAATATCTTAAAAGCAAAGGATTAGCCCAAGGTGCATCGCTTGATAATGCTATAGGTATAGATCAGGATAAAATATTAAATCATGATGGTCTAAGGCATGAAAATGAATTTGCACGACACAAATTGCTGGACCTACTTGGTGACTTGTTTACAGTTGGTGGCAATATTATCGGTGAGATTCACGGATATAAAACCAGTCATAGCATCAATAATCTTTTTTTAAGACACTTATTAAGCGACCCAACTTCCTACAGATGGGAATAATTAGTGACGCTCGTTACTAAAGAATAGTACAAAAAATCTTTAAGCTATTGATTTTGATTTTTCAAATATCGTTATGGTGCTAAGATATTCAATTATCAATTGAATATCTTAGGTACGTATATGTCAAAGAATAACCATCAAGTCCTAAAAGAAAATAATGCTGCAGCTCTCAAGTTTGCAAAGGAAGTGGATACAAGAGCAACGTTTTTTGTTGATTTCAGAGATACTAGAAAATCAGCAGTAGATGCCGTTAATTCAATCGATTTAGAAAGTGGGCAAGGTGATATTGATAAAGCCCTTTCAACTGCAATCAAAAAGCTTGATCAAGCAAAAGATAATCGCTTAGGAATAGTATGGCAAGAAAGCGAAGATCTTGGAAATGGTACGCGTGCATTGGTGAGAGATGCAAGAAATCAAACTAAAGATCCAGCGCTTCTTAAAATGGATGCTCCTGAAAAATACGGAATGCAGCTACTTAGCGAAGTGCGCGGAGCAATGGATCTTGTAGACAAATCTGACTTAAATCCTGAAGCAAAAAAAGAAGCCAAAAGGAAGCTGATGTTTGTAGCAAAAAATGCACTTGCAGATGTAGACAACTTGGGTCCTAAAACTATAAAGGATTACAATAGCCAACTTGTTCATGTACTTGAATCCTCAGGAATTAGTGATGCTGGTGACAAACTCAAATTTGCTAGTGAAGTAGGTGGCTTCAAAGATGAACACCAGCACATTGTTACTTTATCAACTGCCGTAGACAAACAAGGTAAAAAACACACTGTTGTTGAAGCTGAAGTAATGCTTAACGGTCTTACAGATAAGCAAAAAGAAGAATATTCAAAAATATCTAAGTCTTCGAAAGGAGAAAAGCTTGATATTGCTTGGTTTGATAATATGCCACCATACAAACAAGATGTATTAAGGGGTGTTGCAGGCGATATTGCAACCGGCCAAAAGGTCATGCCTACGCAATTGCTTAGCGATCTTCCTGGTATTAAAAATGCCTATCAAAAAGTAACGGCTGTTATATCGGAAGGAATGAAAAAGCCAAAAGTTTTGTCTGAAACTTTACACTGCGGCACGCCAGCTACAAAAATTAAGTCTGTAGACAAGGATGGACAACAA
Organism: Alphaproteobacteria bacterium; assembly: GCA_013298405.1. Taxonomy (GTDB): domain Bacteria; phylum Pseudomonadota; class Alphaproteobacteria; order Rickettsiales; family Rickettsiaceae; genus Megaera_A. The sequence goes on from JAAFHP010000003.1 coordinate 24,535, forward strand.
GCAATAGTAGATGAAAATGTAAAGCAATTGCAATCTTTTGCAAAACCAGGAGAAAAATTGAATCTTAACATTCTTACAAGTGAAACTCCTGGGAATGTAAGAGGTGAAGATTTTGTTGCTAAGCAATTAGAAAAAACTCAATCACAAAATCCTGATGTTGCTGTAAGTAAGTCTCCTATTAATAGGTGGAGGTTTTTAGGAGGGGGCAGAGATACAGAGCAATTTGAAAAAGATCTAGCAATAGTTGGTAAAACAATTGGAGGGCAGCCAGGGCTCGAAAATCTTGGGCAATATTTACAAAAAGGTAAATCATCGATATTTAGTGGCCTTTTAGAAACCTTCGGTATTGCAACAACCAAAAGTAAGGCAGCTAAGGAATTACAAGCTTTAGAGAAAACAAATCCTGATTTAGCTAAAGATCTTAAAGCAGCCTTTGAAACAAGGAACCTAGCTGATTCAAGCACTTGGTTTGCGCCATCTGAGAATGTCAATCTTGAGATGACTGCTAAAATGGCAATTGTACGCCATGCAGTTAAGCACGAAGAAGGGTCGCTACATAATTTTATGACCGTAGAAGAAAGAAATGCCTTTAGTGAAGTAGTTGATTTTTGTAAAAGCGGAAAGGATAGGACCGGCTATGAGAAAACGACCGAAACTAGGTTGGCAGTAGCACAGTATTTAGGTGTTGATCCTAGTTCAGAACTAGGTAAGCAGAATTTCCAAACTCAAGTTGCAGCAGGACATACGCAAGAAATGGCTGGTGTACAAGGTGGAACAACTGGTTGTCATGGGATCAAGACAAACCCAGAATTTGGTGTTAATGGTTCTGATAAAGCAGTAAATGGTATATTAGACCAAGAGTCATCGCATTTTAATAGTAAAATAAAGCAATCTAAGAAACCTGAGAAAGTTGCAGAAAAGTTTGAAATGGCATATTTAGAGAGTCAAGACAGGCCTAGATCACAGCGAGTTTCGCAAGAACAGACAAGGCCAAGATCTCAAGAAGTATCACTTGAGCTTGAGCCTACCAAAGAAAAAGGCAGAGACAGAGCAAATTCGGTCCCTCCTAAACTTCAAAGTCAAGCTCATGAGCTAGGAGAAGCAACTCATACTAGACCGAGATCCAAAAGCGCTCCCCCTCCACCACCTAAAAAAGATACGGGGCTTACTCATTAGAGTTGTATATTCTTAGTAAAGATACAGATTTGATTTACTATTAATTAACAAATATCGTGTAATATTAAGTTATTAACTATTTTAACATTGTATGAGGTAAAGTTATGAGTAAATTATTTGGTTATGCAGTGTCGGGAGCTGTGTTTTTTGCTCAAGCAGCGGAAGCGTGTAATAATTCAACAAATAGTATTTCTTCTGATGATTCTGGCGCTACATCTAGTTCATCAAATAATTCATTAATATTGTCATGCGTTAGTATAGTATTTTCAGGTATAGCAACAGCAATAGGCGCTTTTGCCTATTACAAGCAAAAAGCAAGCTTGCACGAAACTCATAATACTGTTGCAACCGTTAGTGCCAATAAAAAAACGGGAGAATTTAGTTTTAAAGTTCAAACCAATGATGTTGAGATACATGGTATGACAAGTGTTCAAATGAAAGGGAAAGATGTTGCAGCAAAATCGGAAGCAAAGGAAGATGATGCATCTGGGATAGAGCCACGTAGAAGTGATATTTCAATTCTTGTTGAAAATGATACTCATTCAGACGATTTAAGAGCTGATCATCATAGCGGATTAGTGAAATTGATTGGTGGCATTGCGCGTGATTTCTTTGATAAAGATAGTGACGAAGTTCATTTGGAAGGGCACCATGAAGAAGTATGAGATAGTAACTAAAACAATACTACTTAATTCACTTAAGATCAAACCGTCAATGTAATTGATATTTTGTTTGCATTGGGCATGTAAATAGTGCATATTACTTCTGTTAAAAGAGTTATAGAGTAATTTTGCCAATGACACAAAGAGTTCGCGCCTTTGCGTATCCTAGGTATTTTCTTTTTCAAAGAAATTCACAACGCCTTGCTATACTTTCAATAATATTTCTAGCAGCAGCCGTTGTTTTTATATCAAGTAGTGACTACATAGCAGATCGGTTTCCTGGTACTTTGTGGAATATGACTGGTAATTATGGTATGGCTGATCAAGATGGAGCAGTTGGTACTGTTGCAGTCAAAAGAGGCGATACTTTAAGTAGTATTTTAAGAGATCAAGGGCTAACTAATACTGAAATTCAGGCTGTTATTAGGTCTAGCAATAAAGAAAAAGCTATTTCTAAGCTGGCTATAGGTCAGGAGCTAAAATTTTATTATGATATCCAGTTAGTGGAGCAGGAAGAAACTGATATTGTTGAAGAGAGACAAGTTTTAAATCGTATGTCGTTTAAAATTGACAATATCAAGTCAGTAGAATTAGTTAAAACTGGCGATGAGTTCATAGTACATCATATCAATGCCCCATTAAAGAAGCTGATTAGCAAATATGACGCGACTGTAAATTCAAGCCTTATAGCTGCATTGCAAGAGGCTGGTATGAGTACAAGTTCAATCATTAAACTTGTCAATGCTTACTCTCATCAAATAGACTTTCAAAGACAAATTCAGCAGGGTGATACTATATCAGTAGTGACTGAGAAATTTGTTACTGATGAAAATGAATTTTCGCATCATGGTAAAATATTATACGCATCGCTCAAGGCATCAGGTGTTGATTATAACATCTACTTATATTCACCAACTGGTAAAGAAGCTGATGTTCAATTCTTCTCGGAAGAGGGGCAAAGTATAAAAAGCTCATTGCTTAAAACTCCAGTTGATGTTGTAAGGGTTTCTTCACATTATGGCTATAGGAAAAAGCACCCTATATTAGGATATGGTCGTATGCACAAAGGTGTAGATTTTTCTGCATCTAATGGCACACCTATATATGCAGCAGGGGATGGGGTAGTAAAATTTGCTGGCTGGAAGAACGGATATGGTAAATTCGTAATTGTTAAACACGGCAATGGGCTTTCAACAGCATATGGTCATGCTTCTAAATTTGCTTCAGGTATGAAAGAAGGGGCTAGAGTTAAACAAGGTGACGTTATAGCATATGTTGGTAGTACTGGACATGCCACAGGCCCACACTTGCATTATGAGATCAGGGTAAATGACAAGCAGGTTAATCCGCTTGAATTTAAGTCTACGCCGTCGGTTAAATTAGCTGGTGCTAAATTGTCCAAATTTAATTCCTTCAAGCAACAGATGCATGGTCTTGGCAAAAAACTCAATTCAAAAGAGCTTTCAGCAGCTGATGTCTCTGGTATCAAGCTCTTTTAGTTATTGTTGATGAATCTTAAGAATATTATAGTTACTGCGATTGCGATACTAGCTTTGGTTTGTCTTGACCAAGTTTCTAAGGAATTTTTAGTTCATTATTTAAAAACTCAGCCCGGTTACATGGTAGAGGCTTTGCCATTTCTTGATATTATTTATACCTGGAACTATGGTATTAGTTTTGGCCTATTTCGCCAGTATTTTCAATATAGTAATTACGTATTCTTGGTGCTTAATAGTGCGATAATTATCTATATTATATATGTATTGTGGACCACTAAGGAACTCATTGCCAAAATAGGTATAATTTTAATAATAGGCGGAGCACTAGGAAACTTAGCTGACAGGATATATAGAGGCGCAGTGTTTGATTTTATACACGTCAATTATGGTTGGTTTTCTTTTCCAGCGTTCAATCTAGCAGATGCTTTTATCACCATAGGAGCGTGTTTTTTCTTTTATAGTTACTTATTCATTAGCAGAGAAAGTTCTTAATAAAAAACGCCAGACGTATTTTGGTACCTCCGGCCGGACTTGAACCGGCACACCTTTGCAGGCAACAGATTTTGAGTCTGTCGTGTCTACCATTTCACCACAGAGGCATTATTTCAGGGCATAGGAATACCATAGAAAAAGCAGTTTTGTCAAATTTATTGTGTTGTATAGATTGGCTTTAGGTTTTATTAGGGGGAAAGAATAAGTAATTGGTTATCCAACACACCCCTAAAGTCATTCCAAGCACCTCCCAGAGGTCATCCCAAATGCCTCCCAAAGTCATCCCAAACTTGATTTGGGATCCACTACTTAAAGTAAACACAACCTCAATGCTTTGGATCCCGGGTCAAGCCCGGGAAGACTAGTAGTAGAAATAATATACAGATAGCTTATGTCATCCTGAACCGCCCCTAGTCATGCTGCACTTGATGCAGCATCCACTACTTATTTGTGGACCCCAAATCAAGTTTGGGGTGACTAAAAAAGAATAGATCCCGGATCTATTCCTATACTCCCCCGAGATAACTATTTAAAGAGGCTTGTAAAAGAGCGCCAGGGAGGGGTGACCAGAGTCTGCGCTCGGAGTATGAGTTACATTTTTTAACTTGTATACTCTTAGTGCTCAAATAAAAATCATATATAAATTGCAAAAGTAACTAAAATTTTGCTAGAAATGAGTAGTAAAAAAACATTAGACCCAATTAAGTATGAGCTTGATATTCTTAAAGCCGAAATGGGTTATGTCAAGGATCAAGTATCAAGTTTGCACCAAAGAAGCAAAAGTATAATCAGCCTTGCTAATTTGCATATTGACAAAAGGGACCTAGAGACCTTACAAATTATGCAAAGGGTAGATAATGCACTAAGAGCCATTACAAGCAGTATTTATTATACGAAATCTATTCCGTCCAAATGGATAGAGAAAATAGTGCTAATAACTTGCCTTGTTCTTACTGTGGTTGGTCAGTTTGTTTTGCATAGTGTAGGTATATATTGGATCAATGATACAATTAACGTTATTTGTTTTTTATATTTTCTGCCTAGATTAATTGAGTATATAAAGTTTCTACTTGCTGCTAAAAATTGGCAAATATTATGGCTTTATATGAGGTATACTAGTAGGCTTCTTATATATCAGCTTCATAAGTTCTTTTTTCACTTTCTTGTTTTGTATTATACCTGTGAATGGGTATATGAGAAAACTCTGGCGATAACTTATGATTTATGTTCGGAGAATAAAATGTGTTTATTCATCTCTAATATTCTGGTGGTAACAATAAATTTCAGTCTATTTGTGTTTTTCTTAAGGGACGCTATGCTTTCTACTCATGCTAAGTGGAGATATGGAATAGGGTCACTAGTTTATTATTTTCCATTTTGGCTTGTGTTGTATGTAGTAACATATAATGGTCACATTGGAACAAATTGGCTAAAATTTATTACCATGTGCGCGATATACTTATTTTTTGCAGTGCAAAACTACTTAGTTACCAAAATGTACTTACAAGAAAACTATGAAATTGCAGTGAATTAGCTTTTATCTAATAATAAAATCTACTTTATTCCCTAGCATAATATCAAGGCTTTGAGTATTTTGTGGGGCAGGGACAAACTCAGTTTTAATTTGAATAAATTGATTAGGCGACATATCAATTTTAGTATGATCATCAACCATAGATTTTATTATTCGGTTATTACTGTCAAAAAGCCTAATTCTTACTAAAGGCATTTTAATCGCCTTATCAGATATATTATGTACTTTATAGCTTACTGTAATTTTTCCTAATTCTTGTTGATTGTCTATTTCAACATCCTTAATTGTAAGTGAATTACTATTAAGTAAAGAATTTATTCCAAGCGCATTTGGGAATACCATAACGGACATAAAGATAATTAAAATCAGCATTATTGCAGGACTGATGTATAAATATGGCTGAATTTTAACAGGTAATAGAGCTGGCAAATTTATTCCGTTTCCCAGAGGAATTGGCGTGCTTGGAGGGGTCAGAAGTGGCTCGATTTTCACCTGATCACTTAATGTTTGGTGCCAAATATGCGAGCATTTGGAGCATTTAACCTTTCTTCCTTGAGGGCCAATTTGGTCAGGAGTTACCACAAATTTTGTATCACATTCAGGGCAGGCTATATACATATAAAGTAATTTAATCAATAATAGGTTTACGTGAAAATAAAATACAGCTATTCATAGCTATATTCAACTTAAATACGCGAGCTGATAACTTTACTATGAAAAATTATGTCACAATAATAGAAAACTATTGGCAAAATAGAGATGTCTTGCTTCAAGATCAGAAGTTGCTAAGTGATGCACAAATTGACATTTTCCAAGTGCTAAATAGCCTTGATAAAGGTGAAATTACAGTCGCTAGCAAAGATAGTGGAATATGGGGAGTTAATGAATGGGTAAAAAAAGCTATTTTACTCAGCTTTAAGGTGTTTGATTCCAAGATTTATCATTGGTACGACAAAGTTGATCAGAAATTTCAAAATAGTACTGAGGAAGAAATAAAGCAAGCCGCTACAAGACTAGTTCCAGGTTCTTATATTAGAAAAGGTGCCTATGTTGGCAGGAATACTGTTATTATGCCATCATTCATTAATATAGGTGCTTATGTTGGTGATGGAACACTAGTGGATACCTGGGCAACAATTGGGTCATGTGCGTATGTTGGTAAAAATTGTCATATATCTGGCGGTGTTGGGATAGGCGGGGTATTAGAGCCAATTCAAGCAACTCCTGTTATAATAGAGGATAGTTGTTTTATTGGCGCGCGCTCAGAAATAGCAGAAGGAGTTTTGGTAGAGCAAGGAGCGGTAATTAGTATGGGAGTATTTTTGGGTGCTTCTACAAAAATAGTAGATAGAAATACAGGAGAAGTTAGTTACGGTAAGGTTCCAGCATACTCAGTCGTAGTGCCAGGATTTTTACCTGCAAAGGGAGATGGAATACCTGGGCTTGCTTGCGCGGTTATAGTAAAAAGGGTTGACCAAAGGACTAGAGAAAAAACCAGTATTAATGAATTACTTCGGTCAAATTAATTAAAAATGGCTATTATGTTCACGAATGACTTTCGTTTTTCTGCTTATATAATCTCTAATAAAGCACCTTTGATGATGCTCTTTATAAAGGTTGGAAACTTTTAATAATTTTTTCTAAATCTCGTGCTAACAGAATATCGATCTGTTCAGAGCCTTTTAATTCCGTATCGGTCATTTCTTTTAGCTCCGTTGTAGTAATTTGAGCAATTTTATAGCCTCGAGAACGCCAGAATTTCAAATAAGTATCGGTATCTTCCATCCAAAAAGGTGACCATTCTTGAAAAACTATTAAGTTTGGGGAGTTGTCAATTAATTTTGTAGCTCCATAAACAGCTTTGTCTTCTACTCCTTCAACATCCATTTGAAGGATATCAATAGAATCTATCTCTTTTAATGAATCCACCTTAACAGCCTCTACATTTATCAAAGTAGAATTTTGCTTGTCTTCTGGTCTTTGAACATGAAATTGCCCACTGTCTTTTCTTGTTGTCGCAAATGAGAGAGTAGTGTTTTCAGAAAAGGCGGCTTTGGGATATAAAGTCGTGTTGTGAATGCTATTTAAAGCGATGTTAGCGCGCAGAATTTTTAAAGTATCGGGATTAGGCTCAAAAATTGAAACTTTACCATTATCGCCGACTAGTCTACTTATTAAAAGAGTGTGGTAACCAATATGAGCGCCTAAAACCAAAACCTTATCTTGTGGCTTTATTAACTGCCGTAATGCATTTTGAAGATGTGGCTCCCATTCCTGGGTGGACAGAATATACTCACTTACTGTGTCATTGGCGATCACTAGTATATCAAAGTTATTTTTATCGCTAACAAGAATAGCTTTATACCGCTTTGAGTCCTTATTATGAACTGGTTGATTTTGAGTTATTTCCGAGATTAATTTTTGATAACAAGGAGCCATTCTAGAAAGTATATAGGCAAAAAAGGCGTAAGAGCTTATCAGCAAGGCCAATAATAAGACAATAATTTTGTTTTTGGTCATGAATACATATAGGTTGAAACAGGAAATTCTAGACTCAAGTCAGGATACTAAATACATACGTTAATTGTCAAGTTAATTCACGGCAGTGCAAGGGTAGTAAGCAAAGTTGTCGTAGCCTTATGAAGCCATTATCCTATTATAACTTAAGCTTGCAAACGATGGAGGAGAGGAAGGGATTCGAACCCCCGTCACAATTGCTTGTGAACACGCTTTCCAAGCGGGCGCCTTAAACCACTCGGCCACCTCTCCTTTAATGAGTAATTTCGTTAAAAATCAAGAAACATTTTCTATGCAACTTAACAATTATCTACTAAAATCTAAGAGCAGGAGAATATAGCAATTTTATTTTATTATCAAGTTAAACGCTATTTATCAAACTCCGCTACTATATATCCCTTGCAAGATATCTTATTTTTTTATAGAGTTGACTGAAACTTAAACCAACAAACATATGAGGTGTTATTGATTATGAATATAAAAAAAGATCATTTCGTTCTAATTCTCTTATCAACAATATTAGCTTTATCTTTAGTAAGTATTAATTTCTGCACAAAAATTTCATCTTGCGCGCTATTTTATACCATTGTTACTATCTCTGTTTTACAAATCAGTACCATAGTGCCTAGAAGGCAAACAATTTATATTTTATCTATTGCGACCCTACTAAGCTTGATTATATCATTTAATCAAGAATATCATATTGCTGCTAAAACCATCGAGTACCTTGTACCTGTGTCATTATTTTCAATAGTACTCTCTACTCTATTTTCTCTTAACGTATTCGCTAATTTATATAATCGAGTTAGTTTTACATTAGCTGCAATGAGTGCAATTTTAGTTAGTGCAGCTATTGATGGCTGTATAATGTCTGCGTTATTGATTAATTACTTTAGTATTAAGTCGGTATTTACCGCTTTTATTAGTGAGATTGGTTATAAATTACTGTATTGCGGCTCTTTCTGCATAATAAAGGCCTTTGCATCAAACGTATATAAATCTACTTCTAACAATAAAGTATGAAAAAAGGAGTGCACATTCTGCACTCCTAATTCCATTATATTTATAATATAAGGTAAATTTAAGGATTTACTGCCTTAGTAACAGCTGAGGCAGTACCTGCTGTAGTTTCAGCAACATGGCCTGCATTATTCATTACATTTTTTGTTACATGATCTTCAACATGTTCCTTTTTATGTGTAACTTTTTTATGCTCAGCCTTTTCTTTCATCATTTCTTCACCTTTTTTCATATGATCATTCTTCATATGATCTTTTTTCGCATGCTCTTTATGCTCAGCCTTTTCTTTCATCATTTCTTCGCCCTTTTTCATATGATCATGCTTCATATGGTGGTGGTGCTTGTTATGCATATGATGATGCTTTTCTGCTGATTCAGTTGATTCTACTTTCTTAGTTTGCATCCCTGAGCAGCTTGCTAGAACTAATGTCAACGCAGATGCCGCTAGAAATTTAAGTGATCTAGACATAATGTTATTACTCCTAATTAATTATTATTCAAGTACCACGAATTTACCATAGGTACTCTTAAGACTGAGTTTAGGACTACTTTTGATTGCAGTCAATAACACAGGTCATTCTTTCTATATTAATTTCAAAAGGTAGGTGTATTTGCTCACTTATATGTAGATTCTAGCATTGTTTGATACTATAAATTATAGCCAAATGGTAATAGAGATTATATAGTTATCTTTATAGCAAATAATTATTAAGCCCTAAGTGAAATATGCAAGATACTTTATTTTATCAACAAAATGGACCTGTTAAATTAGGCGAATTAGCAGATACTGTAGGCTGTGATGTTCCAAATGATGAAAGAAATAGGCTAATTAATTCTATCAAATCTCTATCCCAAGCTGGAGAAAATGATTTAAGTTTTTTAAGTAATAAGAAATATTTGTCTGATCTTAAAAAAACAAAGGCAGCGGTATGTATCATACCCGCAGATTTGTCAGAATTTGCAGGGAATCATACTATTTTTCTTAAATCCAAAAACCCATATTTTGCTTACGCTAAGGCATTAGATATGTTTTACCATGAACCTAAACAACACTTTGCTATTGAAAAATCAGCTCATATACATGCCACAGCCAAAATTGGGAAAAATACGTATATTGGGCATAATGTTGTAATAGAGGATAATGTATGTATCGGCGATCACTCTTTTATTAGCTCTGGAACATATATTAGACAAAATGTTAAAATAGGCAGTAGGGCTAGAATTGACTCTAACGTATCGATAAGTCATTCAATAATAGGAAATGATGTAGTAATTTTACCTGGAGCGAGAATTGGTCAGGATGGGTTTGGATTTGCAACTGATAAAGGAATTCACAAAAAAATATATCATATTGGCCGAGTGCTCATAGGAAATGATGTAGAAATTGGTGCAAATACTTGTATTGATAGAGGCTCCATGAATGATACTATCATTGAAGATTATTGTAGAATTGACAATTTAGTTCAAATAGGCCATAACGCTCACATAAAAAAGGGCACTATTCTTGTAGCACAAGTAGGGATTGCTGGAAGCAGTGTTATAGGGTCATACTGTGCTTTAGGTGGTCAGGTAGGTGTTGCAGGACATATTAATATAACTGATCAGGTACAAATTGCTGGTCAAGGCGGAGTAATACAAGATATAACTAGTTCAGGTATATATGGCGGAACCCCAGCAGTGCCAATTAAGGACTGGCACAGACAAACTATTACTATAAAAAATTTAATAAATAAGAAACATGAATAATACAAAATTAGTTATGGATATAAATGAAATCACGTCAATAATACCTCATAGGTATCCAATGTTATTAGTTGATAGAATTATTGACCTTCATCAAAATGAGAAAATTTCTGGTATAAAAAATGTTACCATAAACGAGCCTCAATTCACTGGCCATTTCCCTGATAGACCGGTTATGCCTGGAGTTTTAATCATAGAAGCAATGGCTCAATTATCGGCCGTTCTTGTAGCAAAATCTATGGCAAAGGCGCAAGACAAAGAAGTTTTTTTCATGTCGATAGAAGAAGCAAAATTTCGTAAGATTGTCCAACCAGGTGATTGCATGATTATGCATTCTAATATAATTCAAAACAGAGGGAATGTATGGAAATTCAAAGCTTTCTCGGAAGTGGACGGGAAAGTGGCGGCTGAAGCAACATTCACTGCTATGGTTAGAGATAAAACGGCTTAGGAAATACTATGATTCATGAAACAGCAATAGTCGGGCACAAAGTAAAAATTGGCAAAAATGTTCAAATTGGCCCTTATTGTATTGTCAGAGATGGTGCAATTTTAGAAGATAATGTACAACTGATCTCGCACGTAGTCACCGAAGGAAGAGTCACAATTGGAGAAGGGACTAAAATATATCCTTTTGCATCTTTATCTTACCCTCAAACACTAAAATATAATGGTGAAGACTCACAAATAATAATAGGTAAGAATAATACTATCAGAGAGTATGTCACTATCCAGCATGGCACATCTGAAGGAGGAATGACAACAAGTGTGGGAGATAATTGCCTTTTTATGGTTGGCGTTCATATTGCTCATAATTGCAGAGTAGGTAATAACGTAATATTCGCCAATTATGTCAGCCTTGCAGGTCATGTTGAAGTAGGTGATTTTGCTATTCTTGGAGGTTTATCTGCGGTACAGCAATTTTGTAGAATTGGCCCTCACACAATGGTTGGCGGTGTATCAGCAGTAGTAAGAGACCTCATCCCGTACGGCCTTGCGACAAGTGACAGGGCTCATCTAGAAGGATTAAATTTAGTAGGAATGAACAGAAGAGGCTTTGATAAAATTCAATCTCTTGAGGCAACTAAAGTATTAAAAGAAATTTTTGATGATAATTCAGAACATGTATTTAATAAAAGAGTAGAACTTGCAAAAGAAAAATATGCTAATAATACAGTAGTGCAAGAAATTATAGAATTTATACAAAAGGATAAAACAAGAACTTTCTGTGGATATAAATAACAAATTACCAAAGCTGGGAATAGTAGCCGGAAATGGCGACCTACCTCTAGAAATTGCAAATATATATTCTTCGATAGGAGGACAATGTTATATTGCCTCCCTTGATCGCGATACGAGTAATTTTACCTATCAATCACAAAAATTTTCACTTGGATCAGTTGGGGCAATATTAGATTATTTTACCCGGTACCAAGTACAAAATATCATTATAGTAGGAGCGATCAGTAGACCTGATTTTAGATTCTTAAAAGTAGATTTTGCAGGCTCTTTATTAGTGGCTAAAATCTTAAAAGAAAAATTCTTAGGAGATGATAATGTGCTAAAAATTATCACCGAACATGTTGAATCTAAGGGCTTCAACGTCATATCACCAAATGATATTTTAAAGTTAACAAAATATCATTACGAAGGTAAAATAAATAATAAGCCCAGTAAACAAGATATAAATGATATTGAATTAGGAAGGAAAGTTCTTTTATCTTTAGGTAAATTAGATGTTGGGCAATCAGTAATTATATGCGATGGGTATGTACTTGGCATTGAAGCTGCAGAAGGCACTGATAACCTAATTAGACGCTGTGAAATTCTTAGAAAAAAAACTCAAGGTGGCGTGCTGGTCAAAATGTCTAAATCTGCCCAGGATCAAAGACTTGATGTGCCAGTGGTAGGACCAGATACTATTTTTTATTTAGCAAAACATGGTTTTAATGGCTTAGCGGTTGAAAAAAATAATGTTATAATCATCAAGCCAGAGGAGACATTTAAGATAGCCAATAACAGCGAAATATTTATCGAGTTTGTAAATTAATTTATCAGCTTACTTTAATTTTCAATTTTTACCTTTTTCATTAATATGAATCAAATAGCAAAAGATAAAGTTGACTCATAACTTCTTGTAAATGCTCACAAACTTCTCAAATATGTTTCTTATTTGTTTTCTACAACTATTTTCTCCATATTCTGATAATCAAAACTCTCTATTGCCTTTCTAACTTCAATCACAATTCTAGACTTATATTTATCAAAAACATTGTCAATTTGAATCGCTAAAGTATCTAAATTCTCTATTTTATTAGCTTCAATATTGAGAATACTTGCTGTCTTGTAGCGTAATAATTCTTCTGTCAATAAACTTTCGGCTATATCATCAGATAAATGTTTGAAATAGTATAAAATTAGCTCTACTACATAAGAACTAATATAATTATCATTTAAGTTTGTAATTAAAGTGTTTTTATTTTCCATGATTTATATTTTTTACTTTGTAGAAAATGCATTCAACAACTAAAACAATCAAAAGAACTAATCAATAGCCAATTGGTTGTTATTACAACTAATTTTTATCAATTAGATAAAATTACAACCTTACAGCTGTATTTTTAAATTAGGTGTATTTATTCACTTAGAATAATTATTTTATATATGTATTCTTAGCTAAAAAATAATCACTGTTACTCGTAAAATGGATAAAGACCAGGTTAAGCTGATAGGCACAAGATTAAAAAAACTACGCAAACAAGTAGGACTAAGCAGAAAGAAAATTTCAGAAATTTATAATTTCCCTGAAAACACTATAAAAACTTGGGAAGCAGGAGAAACTGAGATAGGCATTGTTAGATTAAGTAAGTACCTAGAGATTTTTCATAATTTTGGGTTTTATATCGATTTAAATAGCATTATTAATTTACAAAATAGTAGCCGTACTATTGAAGAAATACCTACATTCGTACAACCTGATCAGGTCTCTACTATATTACAAAATTTAACTAAAACTAATACAATGTTTCATGCACTAGCAAATGGGTTAGTTGTATACTTTAACCCAAAATATGAATTCCTTCTTGATAATGTAAACCCCAAGAACAGTATACCACTAAATTTAGAACATATTTTCAATAATGATTATAACACAATTCTACAAAATACTGAGCAAACAAGAGTGGTCAGTTTGAATAAAACATTAAACAATGTAAAAATAAATATAACTCTTAAATTATATTCAAATATAGACAGTTACAAACGTTTGATTAGTTTAACCGGATTTGTCTTAACTTAATAATTTATTAACTCAGTTCCTTAGTTAAGTAATCACATAATACACATTAACCCAATGAAAGAAAATAACCCTCACTCTAAAGTACTTAAAAAGCTATTTCTAGCCAATATTATCTTATTTTGTAGTTGGTCTTTAGTAATTTTTTATCTACACGCCTCCTCTGAAGGAAAAAAATTTAAAAAAATTGCAGAGAATGATCACTTTGCAATTGATGCAGATTTAAGGACAACACAAACAGCGTATAAGAGGCAATTAGAGTTTCTTAAAGCTAGTATTGAAAGAAAAAATAACGATCTTCAAAGAATAAAAAAATTACTTGATCGGCGTAATGGTTTATTTATGGATACCTCGCATATTAGTTTTATTGCAATTACAGATAAGTATCTTAATGTCATTTTACTAGATCAAAGCTACTCTCGCGATGACCAAGCCCAAATCCCCTCTCCAGGGAGAAATTTTGAAGCACTTAAACAGCATCCTGATGAGATTATTCTTGGAAAGCATATAAAAGGCATAAAAACCAGAACACCTTTTGTTTCCTTGGCTACTGGTATTAAAGATCAAGACGGCAACATGGTGGGATCAATAATTTTTGGCTTTAATTTAGAAAATTTTCTAGAAGGGGCAACCCAAAACACTCTTTTAAAAGTTTATTTTAGTAATCAACTGCAATCAATGAATAGCTATTCATATGATATTTTCCTAGACTCGTCTATCTGGTTCTATATTTATAAAGTTATAAATCCCTTTAGCCCTAGCTTGAGTTTATTTAAATATAACAAATTTCTGGATAAATATGTATATTTTACATATGATCTCGATAATATTAGATCCTTGTTTTATGAGGAATTAATAGAGTATTTAATATTAATGTTACTAGTATTTAGTATAGTAGATGCAATCACATACTTTTACGTTCTAGCGCCCCTAAAACCGGCTATATCAATGTTGAATAAACTTGAGAATGTGCAATCGAAAGATACTAACATTTTCAAAAATCTTACCAACCTAGCATTATTTTTAGACTCTAACTTAAAAGAACAGAAATTAATTCATAAAAAACAGCAAAAACAGTTAGTTGAGCTAATGAATTTATCAAACCATTATATTATCAGCGCTTCAGAAAGTTTAGTTGAAGATATTGATGACATAATACTGAAACAAAATAACTCTTTTCTTCACAAGTACAAAGAATTTTTAGGGGAAATAAAAGAAAGAACTATCAGCAATGAAATGGATACTCAGACAACAATAGATCTTTGTTCTGAAATATGTAATTTAGTTAATAAAAATTGTAAAGAAGTTGTTGATATTTATTCGTTACTAATGGAAACCACAATATCTAAAAAACTAGTGGTAGAGAAATTGCACTTTAATACTGAAGAAAATAGTATAGTAAGTAATCATTTTGATAATATCAGCGAGTGTTCATTTCCTTTTATTTTATATAAAAAATTATTTTATCTATTAGTTGAAGAAATCCTAAATTATCAAAATAATACCGTTATTTTGACCCAAGTAAAGTTAAAGGCTAACAGCATTGACTTTATATTTGATCATAATAACAACTCTATAATTGAAGATTTTAATCTTAACCTTATGCGTTGTGTAATAATAGGTTTGGTAAACAACATTCGGATACAATGTTTATACATCAATAAACAAGTGATAATTAACTGCTTAATTGATTAGCATTCTTTATTTCTTCAAGTGCTTTTTTAAGCACCAAATCAATACCAGAACCTGTATAACCTGAAATAAGATAAATATTCTTTCCAGTTAAGTCGGCTAATTTTTGCTGTTTATCTATGATTTCATCCTCAAGTAAACTATCAATTTTATTTAAACATATTATTTCTGTCTTATCCTTGAGCAAAGGAGAGTATGATTCTAGTTCAGTTCGAATTATATTATAACTTCCGTGCACGTCATCAATTGTTGCATCAATTAGGTGAATCAAAACCCCACAACGCTCAATATGCTTTAAGAATCTGTCACCAAGACCAGTTCCTTCATGCGCCCCAGCGATTAAACCCGGAATATCCGCTAAAACAAATTCTTCATCGCTAACATACACCACACCAAGTGATGGTTTTAGCGTTGTAAATGGATAATCAGCTATTTTAGGTTTTGCCGCAGTACTTCTTGCCAAAAATGTAGACTTACCAGCATTAGGAAGGCCAACAAGACCTGCATCAGAAAGTAATTTTAGTTTTAGGTAAATATTCATTTCTTCGCCAATTTCGCCTTCAGTCCTTCGTCTTGGTGATTTGTTAATCGAAGATTTAAAATGAGCATTACCAAGACCTCCTTGACCTCCTTTCAGAATCTCAAATTGCTCTTGGTCGTTTCTAAAATCATAAAAACACAGATTGCCATCTTCAGAAAAAATTTGAGTGCCAACAGGTACCTCAATAACTAGTGAAGGTTTAGATTTACCAGATCTATTACTTCCTTTACCATTTTCACCATCTTGGGCCATAAAATGGCGATTAAATCTGAATTTCAGCAAAGTGTTAAGGTGCCGGTTGCTTTTAAATATTAAGCTACCACCTCTGCCGCCATCTCCACCATCAGGACCACCACGATCTATATACTTTTCTCTGTGGAAACTGACAGCGCCATTGCCGCCACTACCAGATTTTATGTATATTCTAGCTTCATCAATAAATTGCATAAGTTTTTGCAGTATTTTTCATTACTAAGGTGGGTCATCTTAGCAGAAAATAAATATATTGTCATATATGATTTATTTGTTCTTTATCTATCTTTGGTATAGAATCCAACTAACAAATTATATTATTAGTGGTGCACAACTTATGTCTAAAACTACTTTAGAGGAGCTAGCGCAAGCTCAAAGTCAACCATTTGAATATGCAGTATTTAGTGGAGGAGGAGCAAAAGGGGCAATCTACTCTGGTGTTGCAGAGGAATTAGCACGTTCTGGCGTATTAGCAGGAATCAAAGGGATTGCCGGAAGTTCAGCTGGCGCAATCACTGCAGCATTTATTGCATCTGGTATTACGCCTGAAAAATTTAAAAAACTATCTACTGAAACTAATCTTAAAGGACTCCTTGGTAGTGGTTTTGTAGTGAATAAAGATGGGAAACCTTTATATAAATTACTACAAGACACTATAAGTAGTAATATTGCCGAATACTTGAGCACGCAAAAAGACCTTGTAGCATTATGTAACAATAGAATGGCTGACATTAATAATCAGCTATCTGCATTACAAAATGATTCTACACCTGAAGGAAAAGAGCAATATAAACTGCTCCATGAAAATAAACAAAGACTTCAACAGGTTATAGATGGAGATGCGCAGGAACTAGTTGAATTAGGAAAAAGAGCGAAACGAGGAGATAAAATATTATTTAAGGATTTAGCGCTTCTTAACATACTTGAACCAACTAAATTTAAGGATCTTGTAGTAACAGCAACGAATAAAACAACTGGAGAGCTAACTATCTTTGATGCTAGGAATACTCCGGATGTAGAAATCGCGATCGCGTGTAGAGCATCTGCTTCCATACCTGTGGTTTTTGAACCAGTTGAAATTAATGGTGTTAAATATGTTGATGGTGGATATAGAGATAATATTCCACAAAAATATTTTCCAGGACAAGGGGAAGGGGCCAGAGATATTACCGATTCAAATACTGAGATAGAGCAATCAAAAAGAAAAGGTAGAACGCTAGCACTTGCCTTTGGAGGAGAGGGGAGTAATGTGCATACTGCAATTTATACAGCTGAGAAAAAGATAGTAAATCCTGGTTCTATTATGAAATTCTGTATGGATGTAGTGTTCAAGTTTGTTGCTAGAGTAGGGGGGAAATTTGCATATTCAGAGGAAGAGAATAAGACTCACGAGGGTTTAAGAGAAAACGCGCTTAACGTTATTGGCCTTGATACACAAGATGTAGGCACATTGTCTTTTGATGGCGCCCAGAGAAAGTCTGAATATTTGCATGTTAAAGGCCAAATACAGACAGCAAGACATTTTGAAAATCATGAAATTGGTGAGAATCGAGACAAGAATTTAGGTAGAAAAGAATTTGTACTTTCAGTTTTTGAACAAAGTGAAAAGAAAGGTATACTATCTTCTCTCAAAGAAAAGTTTATTGGTGGCAAGGATCAAAAGCAAAACCAAATTCTAGCATTTGCAAAATCTGAGACATGGAAAGGCAAAGAAAAGAACGATGTTTTATGTGATTTTATAAAAGTTGCAGCAACAGACAGAAGTTCAAAAAAATTATCTTCAAAAACAACTACTATGGAAAAAGTAGTGTTTACATTAAATAACCCTGCAATCCCTACTAAAACAAGAAAAGATTTTGCTGGTTTGCTGGGCATAGACACTAAGAAAGCTGTAGACCCAAAATTCAAATTCAAGACATCCGATTTTGATGGCTTACTCAAAAACCTTGAAAAAGCAAAACCAAACCAAATAACAAAAAAAGATACCATAAAAGGGATTATCGCTAAAGGACAAAAAGATACTAAAGTCGAAGCAGTAAAGGAATCATTAGATAAACCAGCCGCAAGACAAAAAGGGTAGAGATTTACAAACTTAAAATGTCTTCATATAAATTTACTCAAGGTAAGCTTTGTTCGCTTGTCTTTTCTTGTTGCTTGCTAGATTCGGTATGATTATGCACGTCTATTTATGTTATAACCTCACGTAGGTACTAAAATCTAGTCTAAATAGACTGTCACTGTAAAATCACTTATAGTAGACTGTCGATTATCTATGACTAAAAATTTGTATAGGATTTATTAAATAGGCTAGTAACATAAAGCACTTAAAATAATTAATATACATGCCATTATTTATCTCTTCTTGTTCAAATTACTATAACGGTAAAATATCTGATCATTTTGATGGGAAACGTTTTTTTGACCCAGAAGTAAGG
>JAAFHP010000030.1:0-12672 GCA_013298405.1 Alphaproteobacteria bacterium
TTTATTGAGAATATTTACCAAGATGAGAAAGTTCTTAATTCTAAATTAGAGTCAGAGAAAATCGAATATATTCAAAAAATCGAACAACTTATCTCAAAAACAAAATATCAAGATGGTTTAATTGCTGAATTCGAGCAACTTCAAAAAGCATCTCACGAACAAACAAAATCATCTCTTTTTGAACTAGGCAATCAATTATCTAAGCAACTAATAGAGCTGCATAAACAAGAAAACCAAGAGTCACGTGAAATATCAGAAAAGAAAATAGGTGAAGCTACTAATAAATTTAATTCAGAATTTGAGCGTATCGTGTCTTTAGTAGGAGCTCTGAGCAAAGAAGTGTCGCAATCTAAGGATACTGTGGATGTAATCAAAAATTCTCTATTATCACCATCAGGAGCAGGAGCACTGGCTGAAATCACCCTCGAGAATATATTAAAATCATCAGGACTCAGGGCACACATTGATTATATTATGCAATATAATACCACAGACGATGAAGATAATACCTATAGACCTGACGCAGTAATATTCCTACCAGGAAATAAGTTGATGATTATAGATGCAAAAGCCTCCAAATTTCTTGTTGACGAGGTAAATAATCAGCAAAATCTTGCAAAAACAATGAATAATCATCTTAAATCACTTTCTTCTAAGAACTATGCTGAAACGATAAAAAAGAATATAGAGAATAAAGGATATACACTATCAAACACAGTAACCCTAATGTTTGTCCCAACAGAACATGCAATTGAAAAAATTATTGAAGCGGATAGAGATTTTATGAATAAATCTTGGAAAGCAAATATATTCCCCGTTGGACCAGCAGGAATAATGAATATGCTATCTTTTGCAAAGTTCCAAATCTCTGAACAACTGATGATTAAAAATCATATGCTAATTATAGAGGAAGTAAAAAAACTATTATCTTCTGTAGGAATTATGGCTGAACATTCCTCAAAACTAGGTAACAGTATCTCTGGCTTGGTATCCAATTATGATAAATTTGCTGCTTCATTCAACCGCAATTTCTTATCAAAAGCACAAAAATTAAGTGATATGGGCGTTGAAAGCGGTTTAAAAAAAGATCAAGACTCTCTAAAACGTTTGCAACTATTCTCATCAAAATCTGAGATTATTGAACCAAATAACGACGAGCTTGAACTAAAGCCTGTTGATAAGAACGAGTAGTTTCTAGCTTTTGATAATATGTATCAATAGGATACTACAGAGCTTTAGTGATTATACTCAGCATTATCATCGAACCTTTGTATAAAGTTATCTATTTCTTTTCTTTTTGGCTCCCGAGCAAGCGTGTTATAGAATTCCCAGAATTTTATAACATATTCCCTGAAGTCTACTTGTTCAAGCTTTGCTTCGTTTGTAAGCTCGCCTAAAACAATATCATCGTTTGGTATTGACAGCACTTTTGCTTCATCTTCTATAAATTTTACTTGCTTGCCATTATCTGCTTTTTCATCTGGAGCGCCATTTGATTTATCAGATTTTTCAATTTCGTCACTAGTGATCTTAGGCAATTCTTTAATTGATTTTGAGTTTTGCACTTGCTTGGTATATTTACTTACTAATGAATCCCCCTTAGCGGAAGCAGAGGTATCATCGCCTTTTGCGTTGTTTTTAGTCTCTTCTACTACATATGTTGGAATTGCTGAAGAAATACTATCTGCTTTTTCTACAGCTTGAGTTTCCGGCTTAGGCAACTCTACTTTATTTTCTTCAGGTACTGGCGCAGCTTCAATTTCTTGAGGTAAGGAAGGTGCTCCAATTACACTTGGCGGCTTAATATCATTAGTATTTTGGATACTAGCTATATCTTCACTTGCAGAATTTATGTTCGAAGCTTGATTTACTAAACTTTTCTCATCTTCTTTAGGTTTGATGTTTTCATTACTATTTTCTTCAGTTGTAATTGGAAGCTGTAACTGACTAGGTTGCACTGGCTCTGTGCTAGTAGGTATATTTGTTGTTATCAGCGCCTCAGACGTGATTAAATTTGGCGTAGTCTCAGGCACTTGTACAACACTTGTAATATTTGTTTTAGACGCATCTTGATTTTCATCACCAAAACCAGCAGGAAGTTGTAGTTGATCAGATTCATTTTGTTTATCAGTATTTACTAACACTGGTGCTTGCGTACTTGTAGCCTGATTTGCAGAGCTTGCTTCTGGTGCAATTGGAGTAATGCTTGTGGAGCTAATTAAATTAGCGTGCTGATTGTCTTTGTCAATTACAACTTGTTGCCCATTTGCAGTAGTAGCGGGTTGAATTAATTGAGTTTCATTCTTAGGTACTGCAACTGTTTCCTCTACTTTAGCAACAATTTCCTTTTTTTTCTCAATACTCTTGGCTTGTTCAGATTCTTTCAAATCTTGACTTGTATCTTCAGCACTTTGCGGCTTGTTTCCGGTTGTTTCTTTTTCTTCACCAAAACCAAAAAAAGATTTTATTTTTTGCCACAAGGACTCTTGATCTGCATCCTCTGTATGTTGTTCTGATGATTTACTATTACTTTCTTGTTCAAAAGCTGGTGGCAATGGCGGTAGTGTATTTTGATCCACAGAAAGAGAAGTCATCGGTGTAAGCACTATTATTGATAAAAATAGTATTACAATTTTTTTCATACTCACATCCTAGTTAATTTTATTTCTTAATAATAACTCTCTTGATTTCTTCTGAAACTACTTTTTCGACTAATTTAGGTAAATTATTATCTAACCATTCTTTTATTAATGGTCGCATAATATCATTTACCATACTGTCAATACTTACTGCAGCAGTTTCAACATATTCCCCTTTTTCAAGGGCATCATTTAACTTCCGAATTTGTTCAACACTCTTTTCCTTAGCAGCAATTGAAATAAAATCCTCATTTGGATTATTATCAACTACTGAAGTTAGTTCTAGAACATTTTCTTTATTAGAGTTATTTTCAGAATCAGTATTGAGATATTCCTGCGGTCCAGTTTCTATCATACCTCTTATAGACTTAAGAATATCTTCAAGTTTTATCTCTTCATTCTCTTTTTCGGATTTATTACTCACTTTAAAATCCTATAATTTTAGTCTTGATCTTCTTAAATTCTTGTTCTGGTTCAAAGTAAGCTACCTTTAAATCCATGCCTTTAGCAGTTAATCCACCAGCCAATGCTTTGATTTTATAGGCTGACAAGGCCAACCCTTTTCTTGCCTCTACTCTTCCATCTCTGGCCTGATTTAATCTTTCTTCAGCTCTTAACACATCTACAATAGTTTTAGAACCCAAAGATTCTTCTTGTTTCATACCTTCATAGGCTATTTCAGCAGCTGATACTGCCTGATTCGCCGCTACTATCCTGAGTTTTGATGCTTCATATTCACTCCAACTAGCCTTGCAACTTGCTTGTATTTGTTTCAACACACTATCAAGCCCTATTGCTGCACGCTTAGTTTGATATTTAGCTCTCCTAATATCTGAATACTCCGCTCCACCTTTCGCTAAAATTGGGACAGTAACTGACAACGTCGACGTTATGCTTCTGTTATTAACTGTACCACTACCGTTTTGCTCTGGATTATAGTCTGTTAAACCGCCTTGCACTCTAAAACTCACTTGAGGTAAAAGGGCGCCTTTAGCTGCATTTTCCTGTGCTCTAGCAGAGAGTCTTTTATGTCTTGCACTATCAACAGATGGGTGCCTTTCAACAGCTAATTTTGTTAACTCTTCAAGCGATGATGGCAATCCTCTTGGTGGTTCAGGCATCTTCAAAGCGATGGCATCAACATTGAATAGTCTATTAAAATTTGCCTTTGCCCCTTCATAATTAGCATACGCGACTGATTGCTGTGCTTCAGCAGTAGCTAAACCCTCTCTCGCGCTGGCGACTTCTGTTTCAGTTGACTCTCCTAGCCTAAATTTTTCTTTCATTGATTCAAGTTGGGTACCATTAGACCTTACACTAACTTTTGAAATATTGTATTTTTCTTCCGCTGCTACGCAATCTAAATATGCATTAATTTCTCTGAAGAAAGTTTCCTGCTCAGTGGCATAATAATCACCTCTTGATGCTCTAAAAGCTTCCTGTGCAGCCTTAAGACCATTGACTGAACTCCAACCGTCATAGATAGGTTGTTCTAATGTTATAGATCTATTGTATCTCATGTTATCTTGCGTAATAACATCCGTTAAATTTTGCGCTGAACTTCTTCTTTTAATCTTTGAATCAGTGGAATCAGCATTAGCGTAAATCCTTGGCATGAATGCTGCTATCGCTCTTGGGAATTGTTCGATTTCAGTTAAAAAAGTGTTTTTATTTATATGTTGCTCTTCATCATTATTATATCCTTGCACCAAAGCCTCTTCTAGTGTTATACCAAAAACATTAGAGATCTTACACAGTGATAGAATAAATACTATAGGGACAAATTTTTTCATTTAGCGTAAATTTTTTCCTTGATTACAATGATACTATGTCAATATAGAGCTTTAGTACATAATGATAAAAAATAATTCATAGTCTTTAAGACTTGACTGTGACTTAGCTACACATAGCTTTAAGCATATATCACTTACAACTTTCAATTTTAAGATGAATTTATTTGCAGTATCTAGTACTATGAATTTAAACAAACACAAGGGTGAGTCATAATGTCCAAAACAATAGAAGATGCTTTAGAAATAGCCCCTAATTTAGAAGAGCTTCTGACCACAAGCAAAGATGATCTTAGCCAAAGCGACCTAACAAATCTAATTGATTTTGCTAAAATAGAAGACACGGCAAAAAATATACTTGGGGACTACTCAGAAGGATTAAAAGATTTTATAGATCAATTCTCATCCCAGAGTATCGATGATTTCTTTAAAAATGTTGATTTAACAGAGGAAGAAAAAGAAAAAATTAACACTACTTTTCAAAGAACAATTATCTATGCTTCTCATGCAGCTCTAAACGTGGTGTCAAAAGGTTTTGATGAAGGGAATGGCATCTTATTTAGTGCCATAGCTTCTGAATCGACAATTAATATTCTAGAAGGTGTCCTTGATTATAAGAATAAAATAGACAAAATGTTTCCAGGCGCTTCCGATGCAATAATTTCTAATTCTCTTAATGTTATCACTGGGTTAGTTACTGTATACGCTCCTCCGCTTGGGATAGCTTTAAAAGCGTTTGGCGCTGCTGAAAAAGTTTCCGAATTTTTAAAAACTGAAAACCTCGATAAAACCGTAAACAGATTATATGAAGCTGTAGAGAAAATTGAACATGATAAGCAGCTTTCTTCAGCAATTCCAACACTAGATCAAGATGGACCAGAGAAGCCAAAAAAGAAATTTGTAGATGGAGTTGCAAAATCTGAAAGACGCACAGTTAAATCTGAGAAAACTGAAAGCTACTCCAAAAAAATTGAATCCGAAAACGAGGCAGAAAAATCAAATACAAAATCAAGATAATTTATTATTCTTGAGCCACTTTGAACTAGCAGCGATAAAATGAGGATTAACAAGGGTATCTTTGCCGTATAACATTATGTTACCCTTAGTAGTATACACCCCTCCTCCAGCAGCCCTTAATATTGCATCCCCTGCTGCAATATCCCATTCCATAGTTTCCCCAAATTTGGGGTATACATCACATAAACCTTCTGCAACCATACATAATTTGTATGAACTAGGAACGGCTAGCACTTCATCAAAATTATAATAATTTAGATAGTCTTGTGTACTTGGGTTAAAATTATGAGAACTAACCACTGCTACAAATCCATGCTTGTCATGAGTTCGTGGCACAACGGTTTTACCACTTACTTCTATCACTAAATCACCATTTTTATCTGTAAAATATAATCTAGATTGTGACGGTAAATGTACGAAACCTATCACTGGCCTACCTTTCTCGATTAATGCTATATTTATCGTAAATATTTCATTGTTCCTAATGTAACTTTTAGTACCATCTATTGGATCAACTAGCCAAAATAAATCGACATCAATAATTGTTGATGATTCCCTTTCCTCACAAATCACTGGTATTTGAGGTGTTATTCTTGATAAGGCACTAAAAATATGGTGACTAATTTCTATATCAGCATTTGTTACTGGAGATTTGTCAGGCTTATAAGTGATTTCTAGCCCTTTAGATCTTAAATCTAGAGCAATGATACCAGTCTCTATTATTACATCTTTGATTTGCTCTATGAATATTTTATCCATTTGACGTAGCGCCTTTCATTCTAAATTTGTTAATAAGTTACTCCAAGTTTAATCACAGCTGTCATGCTGAACTTGATTCAGCATCCATTCCTTTCCTCATGAGATCCCCAAATCAAGTTTGGGATGACATTGGTTTAAGATAATCTCTGATTAACACAAGCCGTATAAGTATTTACTAGTAAGTATGCTACCGTCATTGGACCAACACCACCTGGAACTGGGGTTATATAACTCACGTGATTTACAACGTCATCAAAATCTACGTCACCAACTAATTCAACTTTTTCATCTTTTAAGGCTCTATTAATCCCAACATCAATCACTAAACAATTAGTGTTAAAGTACTCTTTTGTTAAAAATTTAGCTTTCCCTACTGCTGATATAACAATATCAGCTCTTGAAGTAATCTCTTTTAAATTATTTGTATATGAATGACATATCATAACACTACAATGTTCTTTTAACAACAGAGCAGCAAGCGGTCTTCCCACTATATTAGACCTTCCTATCACCACTACATTCTTCCCTGTTAAATCATCAACACAGGAACGAATAAGTTTAAGGCACCCCATAGCAGTACAAGGTACAAACATATGATCAAATGGGCTATAAAGTAATCCTAAATTAAGTGGATGAAAACCATCAACATCCTTTTTAGGACTAATCGCAAATATTATTTTGCTTTTGTCGATCTGCTTTGGCAGAGGAAGTTGTACAATAATTCCAGATACGTCTTTATCTTGATTCTTATTGTCTATTTCAGATAATAGGACTTTCTCAGGGATATCTTCATCAAATTCTATTAATTCAGTATTGATTCCAACATTACGGGCTGCCCTGATTTTATTCTCAACGTAAATTCTACTGGCTATATTATTGCCAACTAAGAAAATAGATAATTTTGCTTCTGCAAGCCCTAATTCTCTGTCTTTATTAATTTTAGCTTTCAGGTCAGCTAATATGTCATTAGCAATTTTTTTTCCATCAATAATTATTGCATTTTTTAGCATCAATTTAACCTACATACCTAAAAAGTACATTATACCTTATCACCATGTACTCTGGCTATATCTGCTCCGCAATTTCTTAACTTATTCTCCAGGGAATAATAACCACGATCTAGATGATATACTCTTTTAATTTTAGTTTGGCCTTCAGCAGACAAACCTGACAATACTAAAGATACTGATGCCCTTAAATCACTAGCCATTACCTCTGCACCAGTTAATCTCTTGACCCCATGAACCACCGCACTTTTTCCATTGATAATTATGTTTGCTCCCATTCTGCATAATTCTGGTACGTGCATGAATCTATTTTCAAAGATATTTTCTGCAATAACTGATACACCATCGGATATAGTCATAAAACTCATAAATTGTGCCTGTAAATCTGTAGCAAAGCCAGGATACGGCTGTGTAGAAATATTAACGGGTTTAATATTTCCAGTGTGACTGACCCTAACAAAATCACTTCCATGCTCTATTGTTGAACCAGCTTCTATCATTCTTTGGGCTACATTTTCTACGATATCATAATTTATATTGGTTAACTTGATATCTCCTTTAGTAATAGCAGAAGCTATCATATATGTACCCGCTTCTATTCTATCTGGCATCACGTTATATTTAGCTCCATGTAGGCTTTTTTTGCCGCAAACTCTAATTTCACTTGTTCCAACTCCATGAATCTCAGCTCCCATGGCAATTAGACATTTACATAAGTCAGTTATTTCAGGCTCTATTGCACAATTTATAAAGAACGACTCGCCTTGAGCCAGTGTTGCGGCTAATATTGCATTAATAGTAGCGCCCACTGATTGCTTTGAAAACACAAAATGTGCACCCTTTAGTCTACCATTTGATTTTGCAAAAATATAACCATCTTTTATCCTAATTTCAGCACCCAATGCTTCCATTGAGGCTATGTGAAGGTCGACTTGTCTAGCACCAATAGCACACCCACCGGGCATAGATACCTTAGCTTTTCCAAACCGAGCCAATAGTGGGCCAAGCACCCATATTGAAGCACGCATTTTCCTAACAATATCGTACGGGGCAGTTAAATTTTCAATTTTATTCGATGAAATGATTATTGAGTGATCATCATATGAATCTAGTTCAGTAATTTCAGCACCATGATTCCTAAGCAGGTTTTTCATAGTGTCAATATCTGTAAGTTGTGGAACTCTATGTAGTTCTATTGGTTCAGATGTTAGTAATGATGCGCACATTATAGGTAAAGAAGCGTTTTTTGACCCACTAATTTTTATTTCACCTACTAAGCGCTTTCCACCATTGATAACTATACTGTCCATTCCTCCTCCTAGATACTCTCAGCCACTTAAGTTGCAGTCATTCCGAATTTCGTTCTCATCACTCCGAACTCTCCTTTAGTATAAACTATCCAAAGTTGTCCCTACCACTTCCAAAGTCATCCCAAACTTGATTTGGGATCCATCCTTAAAACAGTTATAGCCTTGAAGAAGCTTGGATCCCGGGTCAAAGCCCGGGAAGACTATAAAGAGCGCTCGGGGTGACAAAATCACACAGTAAATGACTACTACTTCTTTCCTTTTGCTTCATCAAGTACCGCACCTAAGATATCTCCTAGGCTTGCTCCACTATCTACTGAGCCATATTCTTTTATAGCTTTTTCTCTCTCTTCTATTTCAAGAGCTTTAATGGATAAGCTTAGCTTACGCCCTCCTTTTTCAACAGATATAACTTTTGCATCAATTCTATCACCTGCTGCAAATCTATCAGTTTTTTGCTCTGATCTCTCAGCGGATAATTCAGACTTTTTAATAAAGCCAGTGACATGCTCATCAACCGATACTTCCAGACCATCTTTGTCCATGCCAAGCACAGTACAGGTAATGACCATATTTTTCTTATAACTTTCTACTTCATGCTGTTCTGGGGCTTCAGATAATTGCTTGATACCAAGTGCTACTCTATCTTTTTCTATATCTATGCTTAAGACTTTACACTCAATGATGTCGCCCTTGTTATAATTTTTAAGAAGTTCAGCACCATTATTATCCCAACTGATATCAGATTCGTGAATCATTCCATCAGTATTATCATCAAGAGCTATAAACATACCAAAATCAGTTACATTTCTGATTGGGGCTTTGATTACGCTACCAACCGGATTATTTTCTGCAAAAGTAATCAAAGGATTATTTTGACATTTTTTAATACTTAAAGAAATTCTATGACGCTCAGTATCAACATCTAAAATTACGAACTCAACTTCTTGTCCAATATTCAACATTTTCTTAGGATTTTGATTTACTTTGCCCCAAGCAATTTCAGACGCGTGAACTAAGCCTTCAATACCATCTTTAAGTTCAATGAATACACCATAATCTGCGATGTTAGTAATCTTACCTTTCATTACTTTTCCAACTGGGAATTCCTCTCTGATATTCTCCCATGGGTTTGCATCAAGTTGTTTCATACCAAGAGAGATTCTTCTAGTCTCCTCATTATATTTAATCACCATTACCTTAACTTCTTGTCCGAAACTTAAAACTTCAGAAGGATGATTAATTCTACTCCAAGAAATATCAGTTACGTGCAACAAACCGTCTACACTACCAAGATCAACGAAGGCACCGTAATCAGTAATGTTTTTGACAACTCCATCAAGAATATCACCTTCTTTAATCTTAGAGAGCATAATTTCTCTAGCTTCTGATCTTGATTCTTCAAGAATAGCTTTTCTAGATACCACTATGTTACCAAGTTTTTTATCCATCTTTAAAATCATAAATGGCTGAAGAATATCCATAAAAACACTTGGGTCTTTAATTGGTCGTACATCTGCTTGACTTCCAGGTAAAAAGGCAACCACACCATCAATGTCAACAGTAAATCCACCCTTAACTCTACCGAAAATTATACCTGTAATTGTTTCACCTTTCTCGTGAATTTTTTCAAGTTTAATCCAAGATTCTTGCCTGATAGCTTTTTCACGACTTAGCAGCGTTCCTCTTCTTCCTTCAACTTTTTCAACAAATACATCTACAATATCGCCTACTTTTGGAAGCTCTTGATCTTTTATCAGTTGAAACTCACTAACGGGTATTCTACCCTCATTCTTTAATCCAACATCAACTACTATTACTTCTGAAGTAGTTTCTACTACTTGACCTTTAACTACAGCCCCTTCTTTAATATTTGAAGCTTGTAATGATTCGAGCATTTTAGCAAAATCTTCATCTGATTTTGTAACTTGTGCAAGTTGGGGAACAAATCTCTTTTTTACTATCATAATTTTGATATACGACTAATTACGCCTCTTAGTCAAATTTTAATGTTAACATTGTTGAAAAACGGGCGTTTAATTTACAATTCATTTTTCCAACATTATAGCTTTTATTTTTTTAATCACTTCTTGTGGAGTTAAGTCTGTAGTATCAATCACAACAGCATCACTAGCTGGAATGTTAGGTGCAATTTTGCGCGAACTATCTCTATTATCTCTGGCAATAAGCTGATCTAAAACGTCGCTCAGTATACATTTCTTTCCTTCAGAAAGCAACTGTTTATATCTTCTCTCAGCACGCACTGCTACAGCAGCAGTGATAAATATTTTAAGCAGTGCATCTGGTACAATAACGCTAGCAATATCTCTACCTTCCATAATCATTCTATGAGCATCTTTTATAATAGCTTTTAGATATTTATTTACAAATTCCCGAACCTCATAAATTGATGATATTTTTGAAGCAAAAGAGCCTATTTCTTCAATATTTAGATCTCTTCTTTTGATTATATCTGAAATTTCAGCCACGCTAAGTGCATCTCGTATTTCTTTTACACTCTCAGGTAACACACTATTTTTAATGCATATGTAAGCAATAGCCCGATACACTAAACCAGAATGAAAAAGCTCCATATCAAATTCTTTGGCTAGTAAGTAACCAATATGCCCTTTCCCAGAAGCAGCTGGACCATCTAATGCCAGAATAAATGGCAAATTTTTATTAGATATTATTTCAAGTAGATTCATTAGCTAAAAGTTTTTTCTTTTTTTCTATATGTTTTTACAAAATTGGCAAATAAATTCTTGAAGTTTTAAAGAAATCAGGGTAAAAAAATGCCTGTAAGTTTAAGTTTTGTCATTGTTTTAATACTCACTCCAAAAATAGAATAACTTGAAGTAAACTTATATAAAAGCATTTAAGGGCGGTTAGCTCAGTTGGTTAGAGCATTACGTTGACATCGTAAAGGTCGGAAGTTCGAGTCTTCTACCGCCCACCATTTTAGCATTCAATAAAATTGATTTTAAAATACAGCGAACTTAATTAAAGATAAAGCCACACCTTGACTATTTAATTGATTTTTTAAAATCCTCAATTTGGTTGTTAAATAAAAAATGGAGATTTTTTATCGCTTTTTCTATACTCTCTCCGATCACTGCACCTTCTTCTAGCGTAAATTTTCCTAGCACATAATCAGATACCATATATCTTAGATCTGAAGGCCTTCCTATTCCTAGTCTTATTCTATGGTAATTATTACCTATATTTTCATCGATTGATTTAAGGCCATTATGCCCAGCCGCTCCGCCAGAAAACTTATAAGCAACTCTACCCAAATTAAGGTCAATATCATCATGGATGATAATTATTTTATCCGTGGGGATTTTATAGAATGAAGCTATTAACTTTACAGATATACCAGATAAGTTCATATAAGTGTCTGGTTTTAGCAGGAACACTTCCCAATCGTCTAGCTTTGTTAGCGCATAATAAGCCTTAAACTTATCCTTTCGCTCTAACCGAGTTGCAAGTTGTGCGGATAAATTATCAACGAAATTAAAGCCAACGTTGTGCCTTGTGTCTCTATACTCACTACCAGGATTACCAAGACCAACGATTAAAAACACTATCTATATACTACTTTTTAGCAGCAGGAGTTGCAGCTGCAGCACCTTCGTCTTCTTCAGCTTTTCCTTTCTTACCTGTTATTGATGCTATTACTAAATTTGGATTACATAGCAGCTTAGCACCCTGCGGTAATGTGATATCTTTTGCTTTTAAAGAAGTGCCAACTGAAAATGCTGCAACATCAATCTCTAATTTGCGAGGTAAACTATCAACTGGGCACGTAATCTCAAGAGTTCTCTTTACTGTGTTAAAGTACCCTCCTCTTTTAACACCAAGACAGTTCTCTTTGTTTGCATATACTAAGGGAACGGCCATTTTTTGGATTTTGTTATCTAGAAATACGAAATCAGCGTGAAATACGATATCAGTGATTGGATGCAGTTGAACAGTTTTTGGTAGTACTTTGAATTTCTTTTGACCTATCTCTAGTTCAAAAACCTGTGATATAAACTGAGGTTTTCTATAGTATTTAGTAATTTCTTTCTCTTCTATTGCAATAGATAAAGGAGTTTTCTCTGGACCATAGATTGTTGCGGGTACCATCCCTCTCTTTCTTAAAGCTCTC
>JAAFHP010000030.1:12682-14818 GCA_013298405.1 Alphaproteobacteria bacterium
TCTCGTCGCTCCTGTTCCAACTTCTTCGCGCATTTCAGCTGCAAGTGTTAATGCCTCACTCATTTTAAATCATTCTCCAAATTATCTATAACTAAAAATTTTAATATTGGCTTATTTATTTGTGCCGCTTAAGGCGGCCAGTATATATCTATTACCTAGCGTATTCAAGATTTTTTTACACAATTTTTAGGTGTTGTTGAATAAATTAGCGTGCTACAGATACCGTTGTACAAAAACAAACGACAATTATAACAAATAAGCCACCTGATTCAGGCAGCTTAAGTGTATTTCTCTTATCTATTAGCTATAATCATAAGTTATGCATCTGGGGCAACCTCACCTAAAACAGCTGGGGTATCACAAATATAGTACTCCTCTATTCCAGTGTAATCTAAGATAATTGACCTAGCACTAAATGGTAGAGTGGCAAACATAGCAATACCATCATCACCAAATTGTTGATCTAAAATTCCAAATACCTTTCCTTCCCCTGGTTGAACATATAAAGGACTTTGTTCGTCTTGCTCCAAGTAACCACCTACACACCCTAAAAGCCCATGCGGGGCCTGATCATTTAAATAAAATATAATTTTAGATATAGCATTTTTAGCATCATTTTTCCCAAAACCCTCAAGATAATTATAAATAATATCTAAAACACCACTTGTCTCTATCATTCCTGGTAAAGCTGATCCAACAATGGTAATTTTTTGTGCACTACTATGAGCTTTTTGCAAGGACTTATTTAAAACACTGAAAGGTCCATCAACACCTTCAATTTGGTTTTTCTCCATTTTGCGCATTGATGTAACAAAATGTGTAAAAACTTTTGGATTTGACGCATTAAGTTGCGACATATCCATCCTTTCTTTTAGGTTATACGTAGATAACTCAAGAAAATCATCAATAGAAAGTACTTGATTCAATTCGTTTGGAACTCCACCATTATTCTTCAATTCATTCAGATTACTTAAAATAGATATTTTGATAAATGCATATACCTTATTAATACGATCTATTGCTATTTCATCCATAACAACAGACACCATACTCTCTATAGATTTAATTAAACCTACTCGTTGAGAGAATCGTAATAGATCAATCGCCATAATTGGATTTTCTTTTTCAACTATGCCGTTAAATATCTCTTGAATGTTATCTTGAACTCTAATCAAATTATCCAGTGGATTAATCAGCGCTTTTGCCATCTTGTTATCTCTCTATTGTAGCTAATTTTTAGTATATTTATATTAAGTAAATTATAATTATTATTAATAATGAGTAAAAACATAACTTTTGTCAAGAGTGCATATATTTTATTTTGAGTATTACTTCAGAATTAATGTCAGTACCAATCATGCAGCACTAAATTTCTTTTTAACTTGCATCACTGGTGAATTAAAAAAGTTTTCTCAAGGTTAAATTCTTTGATTATATAGACTTTCTAATATATTTTGTTGACATATAAATACTAAATAGTATACTTTGACTATTACATTGTGTTTACAAAATGATACCCTTATGACCTTATCCAAATATATACAAATATGCGATGCTATTGTTACTCTAATAGACCCACTGATTGAAGTTGTAATTCATGATATCGATACAAACGCTATTGTATACATTAATGGCTCTATATCCTTGAGAAAAGTTGGTGATCAGAGCTTGCTTAATACAAAAAATTTAGGTGATATAGACAGAATAACCTACCCAAAAATCAACTACGATGGAAAGCTAGTTAAATCAATTTCAGTAGTGTTAGAAGAAAAATGGGTGCTTTGCGTAAATTACGATATCTCAGTGTTTAGCAAAATGCAGGATTTAAGTTCACTTATCTTACAACACGACATTAATAAACAACCAAAATCTCTGTTTGCAAATGATTGGCAAGAGAAGCTGCACTTTAGCATTCACGCTTACCTACAAAAAAATAATTTGTCATTTGACTCTTTAAGTAATCAAGATAAGAAAGCACTTACAAAGCACTTATTTGAACTTGGAGCGTTTAATGAAAAAAATGCTGCTGATTATATAGCAAAAATTCTAAAACTAGGCAGAGCTACTGTTTTTAAATATCTAAAAGAATGGAGAGAAAAATGAACATCAACACATTTAAATTGGAGGAGTATTTAG
>JAAFHP010000031.1:0-3725 GCA_013298405.1 Alphaproteobacteria bacterium
CATAAAACTAGAGCGTAAGATATACCCATGACCGCAATTAGTCAAGTTCAAAATTGCTCGTGCTGAGGATGTTTACAACTTGCAAAACAATATTTTTTGCTCTATGCTCGGCGCCATGCGTTTTTTGAAGAAGACTAAACGCTAAAAATTCACACGCTTTAAAACGACTTTTGTTAGTCGTCACTCATTATTATAGAAAATATTAAGTGATGATCAGTGGTCATAAGCGGAGGAAAAACTAACAAATTATTTGGAGATTATACATGTCTAACTTACCTAAAGTTAGTGTCGCAGAATTGCTTGACGCTGGAGTTCATTTCGGTCACAAAACATCACGCTGGAATCCTAAAATGGCACCTTATATTTATGGTGCGCGTGATAAAGTTCATATTATTGATCTACAACAAAGTGCTGCTTTAATGGGCATTGCTTTGCAGAAAATTTACGAAACTGTAAAAAATAATGGCAAAGTATTATTTGTCAGCAGCAAGGTGCAGGCGACAGATCTAGTGGCTGAATATGCTGAAAAATGCGGTCAGTTTTATGTAAATAATCGTTGGCTTGGTGGAATGCTTACCAATTGGAGTACGATTTCAAAGTCAATTAAGAAGCTGGAGAATATCGAAAAAATTTTAGATGATGAGGAAGCTGTTGCAGGATATACAAAAAAAGAAATACTTGATTATACTCGTAAGAAAGAAAAATTACTTAAATCTCTTTCAGGAATCAGAAAAATTGGCGGACGCCCAGATCTTTTAGTAGTAATAGATACTAACAGAGAGCACCTAGCCATAAGCGAAGCAGTTAAATTAGGAGTGCCAATAGTAGCAGTAGTTGATAGTAATTCTGACCCAGATAATATCGACTATCCGGTGCCAGGAAATGATGATGCCATACGTTCGATCAGACTTTATTGCAGCTTATTTGCAGATGCAGCTCTTGCTGGTATTCAAGATGCTCTTGTAGATTCTGGTGTTGATGTTGGAATTTCTCGTAAAGTGACAAAAGAGGATAAGAATTTAGACGGCGTGATCAAGCTCGATAAGCCAGCTAAAGTATCAAAAGCAAAAGCTAAGCCTGAAGAAAAAGTAGAAGCAAAGGATGTAAAAGAAACAAAATTAGCTGCTAAAAACTCTACTAAATCAGAAGAATAGCACTTAAATTATATAGAAAAATAAGGAGACACTAAGATGACTATAACAGCTCAATTAGTTAGCAGTCTAAGAGAAAAAACTGGTGCAGGAATGATGGACTGCAAAAAGGCGCTAGTAGAAACAAATGGTGATTTTGAGGCTGCTGTTGATTGGCTTCGGGCAAAAGGCCTTGCTGCTGCTGCAAAAAAAGCAGGACGAATTGCTGCTGAAGGCCTGACCGCAGTATGCGTTAAAGGCACGAAAGGCGCAGCAATAGAAATCAACTCCGAAACGGACTTTGTTTCAAGAAACGAAATTTTTCAAAATTTAGTAAAAGAGGTAGCTGATCTTGCGGTTGATAATGCGCAGTTTGACTCTCTTTTGGCTGTTAAAGCAAAATCTGGCAAGACTGTTCAAGACGAAATTATTAGCAACGTAGCAACCATAGGCGAGAATTTAACACTCCGTCGCACAAATGGAATATCAGTTACTGACGGCGTTATAGCATCTTATGTGCACAACGCTAGTGCAAGTAATATGGGTGCTATTTCAGTACTCGTTGCTCTTGAATCTAAAGGAGATAAAAGCAAATTGATGGAAATTGGCAGACAGATTGCAATGCATATTGCAGCAAGCAGGCCACAAAGCCTTACTAAAGATGGCATAAGCGCCCATATAATCCAAAAAGAAAAAGATGTATTTACTGAGCAATCAAGGGCTTCTGGCAAACCAGATGATATTATTGCTAAAATGATTGATGGCAGAATTCGTAAATTTTTGGAAGAAATTGTTTTGCTTGATCAAGTATTTGTAGTTGATGGTAAGTCAAAAATTTCTGATGTAATATCTACTCTTGCAAAAGAACTTGGCACACCTGTAGAGCTAAAATCATATATCAGATATGAAATTGGTGAAGGCATTGAAAAAGAAGAAAAGAATTTTGCTGATGAGGTAGCAGCTGCTGGTGGTAGCGTCTAATTAATTTATAGCAAAGGTATAAGTGACAGCTATTAACAACACTATTATTGTAACTGGGGGAGCTGGGTTTATCGGCTCCAACTTTATAAGAAACTGGCTTGCCAAAAAAAATGGCAAGGTAATAAATCTTGATCTTCTAACTTACGCAGGATGTGAGGCCAGTCTGCTTGAATATCAAAATAATCCAGATTATTTTTTTGTTAAAGGTGATATTGCCGATAGAGACTTAATAACGAATTTACTTAGTAGACATGCTCCGCGTGCTATAATAAACTTTGCAGCTGAGAGTCATGTGGACAGGTCTATTGCTGGACCAGAAATATTTATTAAAACCAATATATTTGGGACATTTAATTTGCTTGAGTGCTCAAGGGAGTATTGGCTTAAACTTGGAGTGAGTGACAAGCAAAATTTTAGATTTTTGCATATTAGCACCGATGAAGTGTACGGCACACTTGGGCATAATGAGCCTGCATTTTCTGAAGATACTCCTTACCAACCAAACAGCCCGTATTCCGCAAGCAAAGCTAGCTCAGATCACTTGGTAAGAGCATGGTATCATACTTATGGCTTGCCAATACTTACTACCAATTGTTCAAATAATTATGGACCATATCAATATCCAGAAAAGCTAATACCGCTTGTAATATCAAATGCACTTGAACAAAAGATGCTTCCTATATACGGTGACGGGAAAAATATCCGCGATTGGCTGCATGTTGATGATCATTGCCAGGGAATTAGCACTGTTTTAGAACAGGGGCAAATTGGGCATTGTTATAACATAGGAGCAAATAGTGAACGAACTAATATTGAAGTTGTTGAATTAATTTGTAAAACGCTAGATAAAATACAACCATTGCAAAATGGTTCTTATACTAGTCTTATTAGTTTCGTTAAGGATCGTGCAGGGCATGATAGAAGATATGCTATTAATTCTAGCAAAATACAAAATGAACTTGGGTGGAAGGCAAGAATTTCATTTGAAGAAGGTATAGAAAGTACTATCAAATGGTACTTAAGTAACCTTGAGTGGATAGATAATATTAAAAATAAAAATTTTGTAAGTCATGAATAGAAAAGGGATTATACTTGCAGGGGGCTCTGGAACTAGGTTGTACCCAGCAACACTTGGTATATCAAAGCAACTTATGCCTATTTTTGATAAACCGATGATATACTATCCTCTTTCGACTTTAATGCTTGCTGGTATCAGAGAAATTTTAATTATTTCCACTCCGCGAGATATCCCTTTATTTCAAGAGTTATTAGGTGATGGAAAAAAATGGGGCATGAGTTTTAGCTACGTCGTTCAAAATCATCCTGATGGTCTTGCGCATGCGTTTATATTAGGCGCTGATTTTGTTGGTAATTCTCACAGTGCATTAGTTCTTGGTGATAATATATTTTATGGCGGAAGCTTTGCAAAGATCCTGCAAGAGGTAAACGTACAACAGCATGGAGCTAGTGTTTTTGCGTATAATGTTAGTGATCCACATAGATATGGTATAGTAGAATTGGACGCCAATAATAAGGCTGTTTCCATTGAGGAAAAACCAGAAAAACCAAAATCACACTATGCGGTGACTGGCTTATATTTTTACGATAATCAAG
>JAAFHP010000031.1:3735-14589 GCA_013298405.1 Alphaproteobacteria bacterium
CACTGATGTTAATAAATTGTATCTTAAGCAAAATAATTTATTAGTTCAACCTCTTGGCAGGGGGTATGCTTGGCTAGACACAGGAACACATGAATCACTTCTTGAAGCTTCACAATTTATTGCAACTATTGAACATAGACAAGGCTTAAAAATAGCTTGTCCAGAAGAAATAGCATGGAACTCAGGTTGGATCAATGATTCTGATCTTGAAAAACTTGCATCACATTTAAGTAAAAATCAGTATGGTACTTACTTAAAAAATCTGTTATTAACGAAGAATCATCAGCAATAAATCATAAAGTTATGAGAGAAAAAAGTCTGTTATCAATCGCAAAAAAGTACTTTGATCTGTATACTTTTCTTGCACATCAGGACATCAAAAGTAGATTTAGAAGGTCGTATCTTGGTGTGGGTTGGTTGGTAGTGCAACAGTTAATGTTTGCCTTTGTAGCAAGCTTAGTATGGTCAAGAATTTTTAGTGTTGATACAAGCACTTTTATCCCATTTTTAGTTATTGGTATAACCATATGGGGCTTTATTGTCTCTTCCATGGTTGATAGTTGCGCTACATTCGTAAATTCAAAAGCATATTTAAAGCAATTTCACTTACCTCTAGAAGTTCTGATACTTAGAAGCCTTTGTACAAATATTTATTATTTGATAATAGGTATTCTTACTTCGTTTGTAGTTTTTCTATCTTTTAATAAATTATCCATTATGGGTATAATTTACTTTATTCCTGGATTACTAATACTCGTTGTTTACTATTATTCGGCGTGCAGTACTTTTGCGTATTTAGGACTGAGATTTAGAGATATTCAACATGCACTGACTGGGATTTTTGCATTATTATTTATTGTTACTCCGGTTATATTTCCGCCTGAAATACTAGCACAAAAAGGAATAAATTTTGTTGTATATTTAAATCCATTCGCATCGATAATTGAAGTAGTGCGTTATCCGCTTATATACAACGAATTTGCTAATCCTGCTCAATATGCAATTGCTTTAGGGTTTACTGCAGGTTTATACCTGTTTCAATTGATCTTAAAAAACAAATGGAGGCGGCTTGTGCCGTTTTGGGCTTAATGGACAAAGCAATAGAACTGACAAATGTTTGCCTAGACTATTTCATAGATAGCGAAGATGCGTACAGTTTTAAGAACGCAGTACTAAATTTTTATGCTAAAGCCCAGAGACCAGTAGCCAAAACTTTTAGGGCGCTTGATAATGTCTCGTTTTCTATCACTAAAGGAGAAAAAGTTGGAATTATTGGGCTAAATGGTGCCGGCAAAACTACATTGCTTCGAACAATTGCAGGTATTTTTACTCCTTCCCATGGAAAATCAACTGTTAACGGCGCAGTCTGTCCATTACTAGACTTTCATTCGGGATTTGACGAAAACTTGACAGGAATTGAAAATATTACTATTAGACTTATGTTCCTTGGTCTGAGCAAGAAACAAGCAGAAGCAAAAATTCCTGAAATTGTTGAATTTTCTGAACTTGGTGATTTCATATACCAGCCTATTAGGAACTATTCAACTGGCATGAACCTGAAACTAGCTTTTGCTACTTCCACGGCCATCGAACCTGAAATCCTTGTTGCTGATGAAGTCATCGGTACTGGAGATGCTTTATTTGCAGCGAAAGCTAAAAAGAGGATTAGCGAATTTTTATCTCGAAACTGTACCCTGCTTCTTAGTTCTCATTCTTTAGATCTTGTAAAAGATTTTTGCAGCAGGGTAATATGGCTAGAACAAGGTAAGATTGTTGCGGATGGACCAAGTAATGAAGTAATAAAAGCATATGAACAAAGGATGGTACTTAATTAGATTTAGAACTTTTATGATTCTAGTACTCTATAAGTCATCAACCATGTTTTTAAGAAAGAATAAAAAGCTATCCTAAACTTACAATCATTCTGAAAGAAGTATAGTGTCATGCTGAACTTGATTCAGCATCCATTACTTATATTATGGACCCCAAATCAAGTTTGGGGTGACTTTATGGGTGTTTGGAGTGACGATCTGACCCAAATTAACTTAAGTTATTATAAACGAGTCTAAAATCTGAAAATACTGATCCAAATTATCATAAATTATTTCTGTTTTCTCCTTTAATTGGTGACTAAACCAAGTACATTGCCTTTTGGCATATTGTCTTGTTTTTGCTGATGCTAATTCAACTGCGTTTTCTATTGTTATTTGGCCTTTAAGGTAAGACATTAACTCCTTTAATCCCAATGCTTTTGCTCCGCTCACATCGAGATTAGGGTAATTATCTAGTATATATTTAGCCTCATCAATGGCCCCATTATTTATAAACTCTTTGAATCGCTTGTTACACATTTCATATAGTAACTCTCTTTTAGGTCTAATATAAAGGGTAGTAAATTGATAATTCTCTAATAGTTTATGACGTCCTTGAGATTGAAAATGCAGTATAGATTTACCAGTTTGGCTAAGTACCTCATACGCTCTTTGTACTCTCTGTTTATCATTAACATTTAAGATATTTGCAACTTCAGGATCTACTTTTTTTAGTAATTGGAAAAACCCAATTGCTCCAAGCTCTTTATATAAAGCCTTAACCTTTTCTCTAACGCCAATGTCCATTGATGGCATTGTGCTATAACCATTAAGGAGCATATCGATATACATACCACTCCCGCCAACTACAAATGGTATTTTCCCTTTTTTATTTATAATTTCTATCTCTTCTTGCGCCATATTAGCATAATCTGCAGCGGAGAAATGTTTATCTATATCCAAAAAATTATATAAATGATACTTAAGTTCTAGCTTCTGCTCCTCAAGGGGCGAAGATGTGATGATTTTAAGCTGTTTATAAATCTGCATTGAATCTGCATTGACAATCTCGCCATTATATTTTGACGCT
Source organism: Alphaproteobacteria bacterium (assembly GCA_013298405.1). Taxonomy (GTDB): domain Bacteria; phylum Pseudomonadota; class Alphaproteobacteria; order Rickettsiales; family Rickettsiaceae; genus Megaera_A. The sequence goes on from JAAFHP010000031.1 coordinate 6,637, forward strand.
AGAACATGCGCAAATTGTGACTTACCGCTCGCAGTAGGGCCACAAATAATTATAGCTCTGTTCATGAATTATTCAATTGTAGTGACACCATAAGCTCTCCCCATTCTCTTGGGCTCATCCCACTGGATTCTTGATTAACTTTCTTGCCTTGGATTAATGCACGAACAACTTCCATACCTTTTTTAGAAATAGTTGTTGCATACATTTTATGATCTTCAAAAGCTTCATAAGCGTAAGGAACCCATGTTTTTACAATATCTAACATGGCTTGCGCATAAACCCTAATCTCGTATTGAGCGTGTTCATCCGCACGTAGAGCTAAAAAATGTAATAAATTATGAAGGTTAATTTTCCAATACCACTCTGTGTATGTATTTAAGGTCAAATTGATTCTAGCAAGTTCCCTTGTAATACCGACATTATTTTCATCAACAACATTGCCTTTATCATCTTCATTCATCATTTCAATATAATGATTGTAGCAATTCATAGCATCTGTTTTCATAATGTCTAGAACCCTATTTGCTACATCATCGGGCAATGCTTGGCTACTTCTACCTTGTTTATTAATACTAGATTGAGGGCTTAAGTTGCTTTTATTTGGAATATAAAACTCATTACTTAATATCGAATACCTGGCTGAATATTCATTTACGCTAGCCGTTCTATGTCTAATCCATTGTCTTGCAATAAATATAGGTAATTTAATGTGGAACTTAATGTCACACATTTCAAATGGAGTGGTATGCTTATGCCTCATCAAATAATTTATGAGCCCTTTATCTTGCAAGCTCTTTTTTGTGCCTCTACCATAGGATACCCTTGCAGCTTGGACTATCGAACTATCGTCCCCCATATAGTCAACCACTCTGACAAAGCCATGATCAAGAACTTTTATTGGTTTATACAGTAATTCTTCCAGAGCCTCTACAGTCGCCCTTTTTGTAGAGTTGTTAATTTGTAATAACTCATTTAATTCTTCACTTTTTGCAATATCTGTCATACCCAATTCTCCTTGATTCAATAAAATTCTTGTCAATGCTGCATGATATCAATTAAATTGATATTCAGTAAATGTTTTTTTTGACTTTGTCGATGACCATCATAATTGTTGTATCTTTTGTTCTGCTAATATTATGCATAGGGGGCATGATTTCTGCCGCTGAAACTGCTGTAGTAGCCGCTTCACCTGGAATTATTCAAAAACTTAAATCAGATGGTAATAAGAAAGCAGAAATACTTCTTGGTATTCTGAAAATCAAAGAAAAAGTAATAAGCACTCTTTTAATTGGGAATAGTATTGCTAATACTTTATCAACAACTATTGCAACAGGGGTGTTTTTAGAAATATTTGGCAGCGAATATGGTACAATAATATCATCCATAGTCATGTCATTCATGATCATTGTCTTTTCTGAAGTGGTACCAAAAGCAATCGCTGTGGCAAAAGCTGAAAAGATTGCCCTGAGTGCTGCGCCAACACTTATAATTGTCTTAAAAATATTAGAGCCAATTAATATTCTATTAGTTTGGATTACCAGAGGGTTTTGCTATGTCTTTAGAATTGACCTTACACAAAGAATTTCGGCTGAAGATGAGGTAAGGGGGGTAATCGAGCATCATATGCACGAGGGGAATGTATTCAAAGATGACCGTGACATGCTGGGTGGGGTGCTAGATATTCGAAATTTATCTATTTCTGACATAATGGTGCATAGAAGCAAAGTAATTGCCCTAGATATAGAACAACCTAATGATAAAATTATCAAAACAGTATTTTCATTAAAGCACAGCAGAATTCCATTCTGGCATGGAACTAGTGATAATATTATAGGAATTCTGCATGTTAAAGATTTAATGAATAGACTCACTAATCACAAGCAATCTGGTGAAGTGAATATTAAAGAATTACTAAACGATCCTATTTTTGTTCCTGATCATTCTCTGGTTATACAGCAACTACATATGTTTAGAGAAGGACAAACTCATATAGCATGCGTAGTTAATGAGTACGGAGATTTACAAGGTATAGTGACAATGGAAGACATACTAGAAGAAATTGTTGGTCAGATATACGACGAACACGACTTAAACAGACAGAAAATTAAGAAAGTTGCTCCTGATACATTCATTATTGATGGTTCTGTTCCGGTACGCGATTTAAATAGAGAATTAAATTGGCAAATACCAGAAACTGATGCAACGACTATTGGAGGATTTATTACGCATAAATTAGGAAAGATTCCTCATGAAGGCGAGTATTTAATAAATAAGGATCTGAAAATGGTGGTCAAAAACAAAACTGATAATCGCATACGTACAATAAAAGTAAAGGTTATGTCAGATAGCACAGATCTTTCAAGTGATTAGTTTTCTTGGGAATTGCACAATATATGTTGCTTTGCTGCTTTCCTTGTGTTTGATGTTTTACAAAGGAAGAGCGAGAAATTATTACCTTTACGGCATAACCTTTTCTCTGCCATTTTGTTCATATTTGGTGCTCATTTACGCTTTCGTTGTTTCTGATTTTTCAATTCAGAATGTATTGCTCAATTCAAGCACGCAATTGCCGCTTATTTATAAAATATCTGCAAGCTATGCAAGTCATGAAGGATCTATTCTACTATGGACAAGTCTTCAAGGTTTAATAGCAATTTTTTACTTTTTACATCTTAGTGGACTTGAAAAAAGGTGTAATATTATTCTAAATGAACAAGTATGGTATAATGGAGCACGACTTTTTGCTTTCATCCAAGCCTTGTTTTTAATCTTTATCATTTGCTCTTCAAACCCATTTTTTACCATTTCTTTTACACCGAAAGAAGGTCTTGGATTAAATCCAACCTTGCAAGATGCAGCTCTTGCCATTCATCCACCAATATTATACTTAGGCAACACTTTATATCTTGCTATTTTTGTGTGTGCGATCACTATCCTGACCAATATATCTTCTACTAATTACCTAATTATTATGTGTAAGCAATTTTCAAATTATGCTCTCGCATTATTATCTCTTGGAATAGGACTTGGTGCCTGGTGGGCTTATAGAGAACTAGGTTGGGGAGGGTATTGGTTCTTTGATCCAGTTGAAAATATTTCACTGCTTCCATGGTTAGTAGGCATTGCACTACACCATTTTTTAATTACTTATCAACAAAGAGGTTTGTTTTTAAAGTGGTGCGTTTTACTTTCTTTAGTATGTTATCTCCTAATAATATTTGGAACATTGATAGTCAGAAGCGGCATTATTTCATCAGTACATTCCTTTGCATTTTCACCGGAAAGAGGGTTATACCTTTTTGTTGTTTTTATAATAGTATTTCTAGTTAGTGCTTGGCTTTTTGCTACAAAGCAAAAATTTTTAGAAAGCAGTACCAAAGAATCAAAACAAGACTCATTGATTTTGCTTGGAAATATTTTTTGGTTATTTAGCGCTATTATTATAATGTTAGGATTAATTTATCCAATATATTGCTATTTTTTCCAAGATACTGAAGTTGTGATCGATCCAGCATACTATAAGTCAGTTTTTATTCCCGTATTTATTCCTATTATTTTTCTAGCCGGCCTAATTCATTACTTGCAAAGAAAAAACCATGCTTCTACAACCATTATTATTACTATAAGCACTGTAATAGCAGTAACCTTAAGACACCAACTATCACTGGGTATTGCGACTAGTTTTATCATGCTATCTAGCGCATTTCTGATCATACAAATGCTAAGATATTTGGTAATACATTCACATTATTTTAGCAAAGCGATACCTATTAATAAACTCTCAATGATACTTGCCCATTTTGGTTTTGGACTTCTTGTAATTTCAATTTTACTCAATATTTCTTTATCTAGAGAAATTGAGTTCATTGGAACAAAAGGAGAATCAATTGATAAAAGTGGTTTCAAAATAAGGCTAGAGGATATTAGATTTTCAGAAGAAAGTAATTACTTCAAGCAAACAGCATATTTTAGAATTGAAGATCAAGACAATAATGTCATTATTCTTAAACCGGAGAATAGACTCTACAAAATTGAGCAATCACTATCCCAAGAAGTAGATATCGTATCATTCATATTCAAAGATATGTATGCGGTACTAAGTAAGATTGAACAAACCAAAATACATGCAAAAATCTACTATCAACCAATGATAAGTTTTATCTGGTTATCTGTTCTTATGATAGTTTGCGGTTTTTTTCTCTCATGGTGGAAGAAAGGAGATATTAGAGCTTTGTGAAAAGAAAACTTCCTAAACAAAACGATGATGGTATAAAATTAGATTCAAGTTTTGACAGGCATATTCAGGGCTCTAGGGCCCTTGTAGCCCAAGCTGATTGCACGGATGAGAGGAGAGGAAGCTCGCAGCTATTATAAAGCTAGTCTGTATGATAAAGTCCTTTTTACAAACTCTTAAACAAGGTGTTAAGGTTATAGGAGCTAATTAAAATTATTATAATTAGCTCTTTTTAGCCCTGATGTTGCTTTGAGCTTTGTATCCTTTTACCAACGCATGTTCTAAAACTTGATCAATATTTGAAACGGGGATAATTTTTATATTATCTTTAATGTTAATAGGAATGTCTTTTAGGTCTTTCACATTTTCATCTGGAATCAATACGGTTTTAATTCCACCTCTAACTGCGGCAAGCAACTTCTCTTTTAACCCACCAATTGGTAGCACTTTACCCCTTAAAGTAATTTCCCCAGTCATTGCTACGTATCTACTTACTGGTATTTTTGTCATTAATGATACTAGGGTAGTATATATTGCGATGCCTGCAGATGGCCCATCTTTTGGTGTTGCACCTTCTGGAACATGCAAGTGTATATCGTATTCTTTATATTCTTTTTCAGATAATCCAAGCTCTTTTGCTTTCGAGAGGAAGCAGCTATAAGCAGCTTCTGCTGATTCTTTCATTACATCACCAAGTTTACCAGTAGCTTTGATGCCGCCTTTACCTTTAAAAGAGGCAGCTTCGATAGTGAGCAGATCACCTCCAACTTCAGTATAAGCAAGGCCAGTAGTGGCCCCAATTTGGTCTATTTTTTCTACTACTCCGAATCGGTATTTTTTTACCCCAAGATACTCTTCAAGATCCTCGGGTTTAACTATGACATTTTTTATAGTTTTATCTTTTAAAATTTTAGTTAGAACTTTTCTTGCTATTGCACCAATTTCACGTTCCAGAGAACGAACACCAGATTCTTTAGTATAGTATCTGATCATTTCTAAGATCGTATCATCTGGAATCATTAGTTCATCAGATTTAATTCCATGCATTCTGAGTGTCTTATTCACTAGATGGTTTTTTGCTATCTGAAGTTTTTCTTCTTCTATATATCCAGCAATATTTATAATTTCCATACGATCTAGTAACGCTCTTGGTAAGTCATAAGAGTTTGCTGTTGCAATAAATACAATATTAGATAAATCATACTCAACTTCTAAATAGTGATCTGAAAAGTGAGAATTTTGTTCTGGATCTAGGACTTCTAATAACGCAGAGGCTGGATCTCCCCTAAAATCTGCGCTCATCTTATCTACTTCATCAAGTAGCATAACTGGATTATCGACTTTTGTTTTTTTTATGAGGTTGATTATTTTGCCAGGCATAGAGCCAAGGTAAGTTTTCCTATGGCCTCTAATTTCTGCCTCATCTCTGACTCCTCCCAGTGCGAATTTGACGTATTTCCTATCCATTGCTTCAGCGATAGATTTCACTAGTGATGTCTTTCCTACTCCTGGGGGGCCAATCAGACACAAAATTGGCCCTCTAATTTTTTTTGAACGTTTTAATACTGATAAATACTCAACAATACGTTCTTTTACTTTTTTGAGTCCATAATGGTCACGATCCAGAACTTGTTCCGTTTTATTTATATCTATGATACTTTTTGATTTATTACCCCATGGCATAGAAAGTAGTGTATCTAGATAATTTCTAACAACTGAAGATTCTGCTGACAGTTGGTTCATCATTTTCAGTTTTTTTAGTTCAGCAATAGCCTTTTCACGGGCTTCTGTTGATAATTTAAGCTTCTTGATTTTCTTTTCTATATCAAAAAAATCAGATTTCTCTGATCCACCATCCATTTCTTGTTGGATAGCTTTCATTTGCTCATTTAGGTAAAATTCTTTTTGAGTTTTTTCAATTTGTTTTTTCACTCTTTGTTGAACTACTTGTTCAATATCCATCTGAGTGTTTTCAGAAGTAACGATTTCTAGTAGAGTTTCAGCTCTCTTTTGAATGTCTAGTTGTTCAAGTAATGGTTGTTTAGTATCAATTTTTGAAGTTAAATGCGATGCTATTAAGTTACAAATATAACTTGGATTACGCTGTTCTGATAGAACATTCAGGACTTCAAGATTAATTTTCTTATTAGCTCTCGCATACTCTTTGAAGGCTTCGAGTACTTCGATAGTAATATTATTAAGTGCATCAAGATTAGTTACTTCCTTATCTGGAGTAATAGTATATTCAGAGACAAACATATCAGTCCCAGAGATATTAGATAACCTCACTCTATTAATAGCTTCAACCAGGATTTTTGCGTTATTATTTGGTAGTTTTACAGTTTGAATAATTTTTGCGATTACACCAACTTTATATAAGTCATTAGAAGTTGGCTCCTCTAGGTCTTGTCTTTTTTGGGTAGTGAGTAATATATGTTGCCCATCATCTATTCTTTTAGCAGCAAGCAGGGCATTTAATGACTTTTCTCTACCAATAAAAACTGGTGCTATTGTTCCAGGAAAAATGATTACATCACGAAGTACTAGCAGTGGTAGCGTTTTCTTTTCGGTTGTCATTTAATAATACCGTGTGTTTAAATATTTTGTTTTAGTATTTATATGCCTATCTTCGGCTATATAATATCGTTACATCATCATTTCAAGGTTTAAGTAAGGTAAATCCAAGCTATATTTTATATTATTATCACTTGATCTATACTAAAACATCAGATAAATATTTTAATAGTTACGATATATATTAGGTTATTTAAATACTCAATCTAACCATTATATGGATTTAAGCCAATATAACACACTAAAAATTAAGTATACTAAAGCAAATAAATGAAGAATATTGATAATTTAGTAGAAGAAGTACCAGATGTTGAAAAAGCTTATTCTAGGATAAAGCCATTTGTTCATCAAACTCCGTTGCTACATTCTAATTTGCTTAATGAAATGCTAAAATGCAAAGTGTATTTTAAAATGGATGCTGTACAAAAAACAGGTGCATTTAAGATTAGGGGAGTGCTCAATCATCTGTTAAAGATGAAAGAAGAAGGGATGATGCCTGAAAAAATCGTTGCTTATAGCACAGGAAATCACGCTCTTGCAATGTCATATGCGGCAAAATTATTTGGTATTAAAGCCAGAGTTTATCTGCCCATGAATGTATCACCCATTAAAAAGAAAATTGCAAAAAATTATGGAGCAGAAGTAGTTGAAGTGGCAACACGCAATGAAGCCGAAGAATTAGCTGCAAGAGACGGGAAAGGTGAGTTTCATTACTTACATCCTTCGGATGATGATCAAACGATTGCTGGCGCGGGTACAATGTGTTATGAGGCATTATTAGAGCTTAAGCAGATGGGAGAAAAAATTGATGCAATTTTTGCTCCATGTGGCGGAGGTGGTCTGTTATCTGGCAGCTATTTAGCAAAGGAATTATTAAGTCCAGAAAGCCAGTTGCACGGAGTTGAACCAAAATTGGCAAATGATGCGTATTTATCTTTAAGTAATGGCACAATACACAGGTTTGACAATTCACCAGAGACAATAGCTGACGGTCTAAGAGCACTATCCATTTCACAAAGAACATTAAAATACTTGTCAATGCTCGATGATTTTCATCTAGTTAATGAGGAAGAAATAAGATATTGGACTGCATGGCTGATTCAAATGATGAAAGTAACGTGTGAGCCTTCAGCGGCAATAAGTAT
>JAAFHP010000032.1 GCA_013298405.1 Alphaproteobacteria bacterium
GCTTAGAGAAATTTAAAGAACTTTATAGTAATGCGCCAACAAAAGATTTCTTTTTGTACTTGCTTGATATTGTTTGTCTTAGATATAAATTTTCTTCCCAACACCACCAAATTATTGATGAATTTTTAAATATATTTCATAACTATAACATTAATAACGATCCATCACTGCAAAATTTCATTTTTTGGCTGGAAGAAAGTAAAACCACAGCAAAAAGGGAAATTGATGAAAGTGGCAAGGTAAGAATAATGACTGTCCATGCGTCTAAAGGACTTCAAGCACCAATAGTTATTATGTGTGATACAACCACGCCACCTAGTAATAATAATCATTTTATTTGGGATGACGAAGGTAATTTCTATGCAACAAAAAGTAATGCAAACAGTCCTAAATTTTTTTTTGAAATTAAGGATAAACAACAACAAAATACGTTTTCAGAGTACTTAAGATTACTATATGTTGGTATGACGAGAGCTGAAGACCACTTAGTTATTTGCGGTTATAGTAATACGCCAAAAGAGATCTCAGAGAATTGTTGGTACAATATAGTAAAGGAATCTATGCAGAAAATGGCAAAGGAATCAACTTGTGGCAAGATAATTTATGGCATTGATGCGCCTTTATCATTAGATAATAATTCCGTTGATAATGTTCCAAAAAATATAGAGTACTTCTACCCTAAAACAGAAAACCTAGATTGTAATAGAATATTTGAAAATTATTTTTCTGATCCAATTATAGCATTAGGTATAAGAAAATTTGGTCTTATTTTTCATAAAATCCTCGAAGATACTATCTCTGCAGGGAAAATAACTAATATGTTAAATCACCCTTTGATTAAAACATTAGATAAGACCAGCCAAAAGAGAATAAATAATAGTATTAATAAGATTTTAGATAATAAAGAATTTATAGATCTTTTATCTAATAAAGTAATATGCGAATTACCAATTGGAACTATTGATGAAAGTCCTATAAATAGCGAGATAATTTCTATTAATAGGATTGATCTTGTCGTCTTTGCCGCTAATAATATAACTATTATTGATTATAAATCAGACCAAATTGTACCAAATACAGTTGAGATGGTCCAAAATGGATATCTAAAACAACTTGCTAAATATCGCACTGCTATGCAGAAGATCTATCCCGTGAGTGCAATAAATACCAAAATTCTTTGGCTTGAGAATGGTCATTTAATGAGTACGGGCTAATCACAAGATTATTTTTCTAAAACTGCTTAATTAACTAGGTTGTACAGATAAGTCGTACTCATCACCTAATACTTCTACTACCTCGTTTTCTTCATGATTATACCCTCGCACATAATCCATTACGAGTTGAGTATCAAACTTCAGTAAATATTCATCTACTGCCTCTCTTGTGCCTGAATCAAGCTCAACTATCCTGAGCACCATTTGCATGTATTTTACTAAAGCAGAATTCTTTAGAAGAAGGAAATTCTGAGATGATTTTCTAGCTTCTACAACAGCTACAAACTTTCCATCACGAAGTAACTGCTGTTCAATGAAAAAAGCTGGTATTTCAGCATTATAAACTTTCTGGCTGTTATATTTCTTATATCTGTATAACGTAAAATCTAGATCAGATAAAGTATCTTCTAAATCACGCTTAGCTTTTGTTATATCACGATGTCCATACTTTTCATCGAAATCCTTAATTATTCCACTTTGTATTGCAATAAAAGTCTTTTCAGAAATTTGATCCTGCTGGGAAAACGGTTGGTATTGATTTGCGTATAGTGCAGCTAAAGCTAAATGGGTAAGTTCATGTACTAGGACGGCTACGAATTTAATTACTTCTCTAGAATATTGTTCCGAGATAAATTTTTCAAGATTACCTAATAGTATTAGCTTAGATTCATAGTTACACAATCCATTTGCATTATTTTGCACTCCTTCTTTATAAAGCTCTATAACATAATTATCAAGCGCCGCTAATTTTAAAATAGCAAACACATTAGGGTCTTTTATTGCAACTTCTAAGCCTGCGCAAAGATTTGTTGTAAAAGTTATTTTCTCCCTTTCAGAGAGAATAGCTCGCACATTCATTTTTTTAAGTATTGCTTTTATTATAGGGTTTTTTATTTGCTCAGTCTCTAATTTGATTGGCTGATTTTTTGCTAATTGGAAATTTTCAAGCTCTTTTTGCGCTGTTTCATCTGCTTGATCTTTGAAAGTTATTACTGAGTAAGTTTCTTGCTTCATAATGCCCATAATTACATCCTGCAATAATGGATTTTTCAAGTTAGAAAGTAAGATGTTTAATAGATAACTTGCAGACTCATTAAATATAAATTCTTTGTTTGTAGATAAAAACTTTCTAAAGGACTCTAACTGAGCTTTATCTGAAAGATACTCCGCTACGTAACCATAAATGGGCAAGAATATATCAATGTCTTGGAAGCGTTTTAAAAGATGTATAGCATTTTTTTCTATTATGTATTCCAACATGGTGGAGAAAAATAAATCCTTGGCATATCCTTGGTATTGTTTGTCTCTAAAAGCAATTAAAACATCCTGCACCATCCTTTCAAGTCCATTGTGGCCAAGTGCATCTACTAATTTAAAAGCGTTTTGGACAAATTGTTTTTTATTATCAGCAAGTTCTACAAACTGTAAATAGTCTTCTGTTAATATAGATGTTAGAAGTTCAGGTACTTCATCTGGTTCTGAATCTCCTACATAATCTCCAATTAACTCAATAACGTTGACTGGTTTAAACAATTTAAGTACTGGATGAGATATTTCATATGAAGCAGCTACCATACCTTTTAAGAATTCATAATCATTAGCCAATAATTTTCTGACTTCTGGTGAAGATTTTACTGCATCTAGTTGATATTTATAATCAGCCTCTTTGAATATTTGCTTAATGCTTGTATTATCAAGTGGACCATTGAGTAATAATGATATAGGTGCGGGAATTTCTTTAGACATTATAACAATTAACCTAATATCTGTTAAATAATGCAATATATAGCATTTCTTTTATTTGTCAACTGAGGTTTCGCATGATATGAATAGTGCTTATACAAGGAAAATATATGCAAGCAACAGAAAAGTTAAAAATCCAATTGCATCTGTAAGAGCAGATAAAAATACTGTCGAGGCGGTAGCTGGATCAATATCTAAATTATCAAGAAATATCGGTATTGCAGAACCAAATAAACCTGCCATGGAAAAGTTAAATAGCACTGCTACTGCAAAAATTATACTCAAATCTAATTGCCAAAAAATAATATAAGTAAATATAATGCCAATTATCGCAAGCAATATACCGTTTAGGCTGCATACATAAACTTCTTTTAGGATAACTCTTAAAGAACTCGAACTGGTAATTTCCCTATTGCTTAAGGCCATAACGGTGACTGCCATTACTTGGGTGCCAGCGTTACCACCCATTGATACCACTATTGGCATAAATGTAGCAAGTATCACTAGTTTGGAGATAGTATCACTAAAGTGATTTACGATTAGTGAAGTCAGGCACGCAGTGATTAAATTTACAAATAACCATGGAAACCTACTTTTTGTAGTAGCTAGTAAATTATATGAGATATCACTATTATTAACACCACTTAAGTGTAAAAATCCGCTTTCTGTTTGTTCTTGAACGATATATAGAATATTATCAATTGAAATGCTTCCAACTAGTTTTCCTTGCTTATTAGTCACCGGCACAATTGTCAGTGCGTACTGCTTAAATACGAAAGCAAGTTCACTAAGTTCCGTTGTAGTTTCAGCCACTTTAAAATCATGATTCATGATTTCTTCAATACTCTGACTTCTTTGGCTTTTTAATAATGTACTAAGTAATATTGTCCCAACAGGTTTTGATCTACCATCAATAATTATTGCAGCATGAAAATCTGAGCTGATATTACTCCTTCTGATAAAATCAATAGCTTGACCAGCGCTCCAATGCTTCTTGAGTGAAACAAAGTCTTTTTCCAATGCACGGCCAGCCGTATTTTCTGAGTATTGGAATCCTTCTATAATCTGTTTTCTCTTTTCAGAAGGGATCTTTTGTATTAAATTCTCCTTAAGCTCAACATCTAGAACCTGAATTACCTCAATTGCATCTTCTATTTCAAGTTCATTAATTAGACGTGCGCTAACATCCATACCAAGCGCTTCTATCGCTGGCTTTTTATTACCATCACCAATCCATACTAGTACTTGCGCATTAATATGCTCTGCTATTGATGGGAGTATTTCAGGATAATATTTGCGATTTAAGTTATCTAAAAAATCGGCCAAATCTGCGTAGTGTAGTCCAAGTAAAAGATCAGCGGCCAAATCAATTTTTTCCTCAGCAATTAAGGTACTTATTTCCTCGAATTGCTGATCCAATTTCTCTTGATTATCGTGAGAGATAGTATGTAGCTCGTCTTGCATAACAATACTCACCTAAAAAGATTAAAGCGCAAAAATGCGTCAATTAACTTCAGCACATTTGTTTAGACTGGAATTATAGACTAATTAATTCAAGCACTAATACAAAAGTACTGTCCGGGTACAACGAAAATCTATAACTTTTAAAAATTTAAGAGCTAGCAACATGGTGCGGCCGAGAAGATTTGAACTTCCATTCCTTTTGGGAACAGCACCCTCAATGCTGCGCGTCTACCAATTTCGCCACGGCCGCTTAAAACCACTTCCTTAGGGTAATTTTAGTATCTTAAAATCACTCTGCCATTGGTTAAATCATAAGGAGTCATCTCAACTCGAACCTTGTCTCCTGCCAAAATTCTAATTCTATTTTTCCTCATCCTGCCTGAAGTGTGAGCAATAAATTGGTGCCCATTTTCCAACCTAACACGAAAATGCGCATTAGGCAGTAATTCTAGCACTTCTCCATCAAATTCTATTAACTCTTCTTTACCCATAAAATATAGACTACCAAATTGTTGTCAAATAATAACAATTTTAATAGGTGATTGCAAGTTCAATTCTGGCTTTCCTAGCTAAAATATAAATAGCAATTATTTAATCTTGTCGTTGATTAGGTTAATTGTTTCTTCTATGCCATATAACTTAAAGAACGACCCCAGCCTTGGGCCTTGTGTTTGACCGAGGAGAATCTCATAAAGTTCTTGGAAAAAATCTCTTAGATTTTCATAACCAGCATTAGTGCCTATAGTATAAATTTGGTTTTGAATTTCTTCCCCAGTTTCTGTACCTGATAGTGCAAGCAGCATATCTTTTATTTGATTCAAAATGACCTTTTGTTTGTCATTTGGCGCGAGGTATTTCTTAGTGCTCTTTACAAAATCATTATAATATGTAATGGCAAAACCAGTCATATGATCTAAATATGGAGCAGAAGTAGGTGATGCTTTTGGAGCATATTTTGAAATAAAGCCCCATAGAACACTTTTATCATCTGGATTACAGACCGAAGCAAGATTTAGTAGCAGGCTAAAGCTAATGCCAAACGTATCAATTTTCGGAACATTCCCTTGATGAATATGAAATACCGGATTGAGAAGTTTTTGTTTTGTTTCCACCTCTTCATGGTATTTTTTATTAAATGTGAGATACTCATCTACGCATTTTGGGATTACATCAAAATATAAACGCTTTGCTTTAGATGGAGATTGGTACATAAACAAGCTTATACTCTCAAGAGGAGCATAATGCATCCATTCATCAACGCTAATACTATTACCTTTAGATTTTGAGATTTTACTACCATCTTCATCTAAGAATAATTCATAAAAGAATTGTACAGGCACCCTACCACCAAGAATTTTACATATTTTACTATACAAAATTGCATTTGGTTGATGGTCTTTGCCATACATTTCATAATCAACATCAAGAGCTGCCCATCTCATGCCGAAATCTGGCTTCCACTGTAGTTTACAATTTCCACCTGTTACAGGAACTTCAATAAGTTGATTCTGATCGTCGCGATAGCTAACGGATTTATTTGCAAGATTTATTGCTTCTATCGGCACTTGGAGTATTGCGCCAGTTTTAGGGCACACAGGCATAAAAGGTGAATATGTTTTTTGCCTTTCTTCTCTAAATGTTGGCAACATAAGTTGCATAATCTCATCGTATTTTTCAATGGTTCTAAGCATCATGTGGTCAAACATACCATCTTTATAACATTCAGTTGCGCTATAAAATGTGTATTCGAAGCCAAAACGATCCAAAAATGACCTGAGTTTAGCATTCATATAATGACCAAAACTCTCTGTTTCACCGAAGGGATCAGGTATGCTAGTCAATGGTTTTCCCAAATATTGAGCTACCATATCTTGATTTGGTATATTACCAGGTACTTTTCGAAGACCATCCATATCATCTGAAAAGCAAATTAGTTTTGTAGGGATATCACAAATTTGTTTAAATGCCTCTCTAACCATCGTAGTTCTTGTGACTTCAGCAAAAGTTCCAATATGTGGAAGCCCAGAAGGGCCATATCCTGTTTCAAAAAGTACATATCCTTTTTCTGGTGCTTTTCCGCCAATATGATCATATATTTTTTTTGCTTCAATAAATGGCCAGGCACTAGAATTTATAATATCATCGAAATTTATTGTCATAGTGTGTCAATCGCTTTAGGATATAAGAAAATAAAATGTAGGTTAGATTATTACTATAATTAGATTATGTCAATAAATCATAAAACTGTAAATATAGGCATGCTAATACTATCCGTAGGTTGCCTGTATGCTGCATACATAATGGAGTATTTTTTTCAAATATTACCATGCCCATTGTGTGTTTATCAAAGATTCCCTTTTTTGATATGGATAGTAGCGGCCATCATTGGCTATGCTGGTAATGTTGTCCCTAAAAAAACATATATTATCACTTCTGCTTTTGCGGCCATACTTGCGAGCTACCACACAGGAGTTGAAATGGGAATATTTGAAATGTCTAGTTTTTGCAAGCCCTTAGTGCTAATTAATGATAACTTGAGTATTAGTGACTTTAGGCAAATGTTATATAATAGTACTCAAATGCCATTATGTAATAAACCTACATTTCTATTTTTAGGATTGTCTCTGGCTTCATGGAATTTGATTTTTAACCTATTTATAATTACTATTATTACATTCATTAAGCCAGAAAATAAGAATTAAATAATGCCAAAGCCATATTTTCATAATCATGAAGTAAAAATTAATGAGATTATTCGTGTCGATCATGCAGGGGAATATGGTGCAAAAAGAATTTATCAAGGTCAGATAGATGGTGCAAATGACAAAGCAACTAAAGAGGTCCTACATCACATGCTAGAGCAAGAACTTGAGCATTTATCTTATTTTGAAAACCAGATCGAGAATGGCCAATCAAGACCAACTATATTTATGCCTATATGGGGTGTAATGGGGTATATGTTGGGACGACTTAGTATCAAACTAGGGAAAAAATCAGCTATGCAAGTCACCGAGGCAATAGAAGAAGTAATAGTAGAGCATTACGAACAACAGATTGATTATTTAGAATCGTCTAAGACAAGACTTGAGTTGTTAGATAAGATTAAGAAGTTTAAAGATGACGAAGCAGAGCATATAAATGTTGCATTAAATAATGGTAGTAATGAAGTTTTCTTGCACCGATTCTATTCTACATCTATAAAGCACATGTGCAAGATTGCTATTTTCTTGTCTAAAAAGGCATAATTATGAAGTTATTTTTGATGCGTCATGCGCATAGTGAAAGATCAATAGACGTAATTGACGTACAAAGAAGTTTAAGCTTCGATGGTCAAGCACAAGCTGAAAAAGCGGCTACTTATCTTAAGGACAAAAAAATTGATAAGCTTATTGTATCATTTGTCCAAAGAACAATGCAGACAGCAGATATTATTCAAGAGCAATTTGTAATTCCTGAAATAGAGGTCATTACTGAGTTATATGAAGGAAATATAGAAAGAGTAATAGATTTGCTAACCGAGCAGGATGATAAATTTAAAAATATTCTAATTATTGGTCATAATCCACATATATATCTGATGGTTTTAGGTTTAGTAGATAAAAAGAGTACAGATTATGAAAGACTTAATGAAGAAAATATGACACCAGCTAAAATTATTACTTTAGATTTTGGTAAGGCAAGCAGCTGGAAAGAAATCAAAGATACCCACGCTGTTGTGACTGATATATTTAATCCAGATGAATAGGAATACGTTAGTCATGTTGCCTCTCCCTAGTCTTCCCGAACGCTCTTTACGGTCACTCTGAACCCACAGTGGTCATCCTCCTCTGGGCTTGACCACGATCCATTACTTATTTATGGACCCCAAATCAAGTTTGGGGTGACTAGAGAGTAGTCATTATAAGCCACATAGTCATCCCGAAGACCACTTACGCTGGTCATCCCAAATTTGATTTGGGATCCACCCTTAAAGCCGTCACGACCTCAAAGCAGTTGGATCTCGGATCTAGTCCGAGATAACTAGGTATAGTCAATTGTATCAATTCAACTCAAATAATTATATTTTAAGATCAATCATGAAAGGTATATGATCTGATGGCCTATCCCAATCTCGGATCTCAGGAGGGCAGGTTATGTTCTTCAGTCTGTGTTCAAGGGGTTTAGACACCCAAATATGATCGAGCCTTCTTCCGCGGTTATGCTTCTTCCAGTCCTTATTTCTGTAGCTCCACCAACTGTATAATTTAGTATTGGGGTCAACAAATTTCCTACCAGTATCGATAAATTCAAAACCATTTATAATTTTCATTAAACTTTCTCGCTCTACCTGAGTATGACTTACTACATTTTTTAGCTGTTTTGATGACCAAACGTCATGCTCAAGTGGGGCAATATTAAGATCCCCAACTAAAATTACTTTATCATTTTTTAAGCGGTTTTTGGCAAACCACTCGTCCATTTCTTTTAAGTAATTTAGTTTATGCTTAAATTTAGGATTGATACTAATATCTGGTTCATCGCCGCCAGCAGGAATATAAAAATTATGCAGCTCAAAATCACCAATTTTAACTGCAATATGTCTTTTATCATTATTGCATAAGGATATCTCAAACTGATCATCAATTTTCTTTTTTGAGATGATTGCAACGCCATTATAAGATTTCTCGCCTGAGTAAACCATATGTCTATAACCTAGTTTGCTTATTTCATCTTTTGGAAAAAACTCATCTTGTACTTTAGTTTCTTGCAAACAAATAATATCTGGTTGAAATTCTCTCTCAAGTCTAGCAAGAAGATCAAGTCGTATTCTGACAGAATTAATATTCCAGGTGGCAATTCTTATGTTCATATTTTTAATTCTTGTATTATTTTTTTCAGTAATCGCAAAATTTTTGCTTCAGGAGATAAGTTCTTAGCCGCCCATTTCTTAATCCAAGGCTCTGCCAACTGCCACATATTTATATCTTTGTCTAAACTTTGCCCGATACCTTCAACAACAACCATAGTTTTTTGTAGTAGCAGAAGCTGAGGCTGGGTTTCCATTCCGTATTCCTCAGTTACCGTGAATAACTCCGAGAGCAAATTACCAATGGAAATGTCTTTAATAGCAAGGCCGATAATTGGCTCTGCGACCACTCTGCAACTTTGAGCGAAATAGTCAAGGTTGGTATCAAAAGGTATATATCCAACACGATGATGAACTTGTGCAACTAATTTATAATCTCTTTTTAAAAAAGCGTATAGGATTTCTGCAATTGCCAACCTATCCTTTTCAGATAGAATACCGACTATTCCGAAATCTACCATCGCAATTTGGCCATTTTTACATACCAAGATATTACCAGGGTGCAAGTCAGCATGGAAAAATCCATCCCGGTAAGCTTGGTTAAAAAATATAACAGCTATTTTTGATGCAATCTTTCTCGGATCTTGATCTAATTTTATTATTGCCTCTTGGTCATAAATTGAAACCCCATCGATCCACTCTATTGTCAGTATGTCCTCAGAAGTAAATTGCCAGTATATTTTTGGTATCCTAAGATTTTTATCATCTTTGAAATTATCAGCAATAGTAGTTGCTGCAGCAGCTTCACTTTTGAGGTTTAGTTCTAGCCTCATTGACTGCCTAAATATCCCCATTACTTCATTGGGACGTAGTCTTTTTACCCCTTTAAGAAATTTGGTCAATATGCTGGCAATAAATTCCAAGAACCTGATATCTTTTTCATAATCTTCATGAATATTCGGCCTTAAGATTTTAACCGCAACTTTATCCCCATTTATTAGCTTTGCTTTGTGAACTTGTGCAATTGAAGCAGCAGCAATTGGGGTATTATTGAATTCAGAAAAAATAGATGAAATTTCTTTGCCAAATTGCTTTTTTATTCTTGATCTTACGATTTTGCTATCAAACGCTGGTAATTTATCTTGTAGGTACTTCAAACTATTTGCAACATCTTCTGATACCAAATCTGGTCTTGTAGACAAAGTTTGACCAAATTTAATATATATTGGACCAAGAGATTGGAAGAAAGCAGCTAATCTCTCTCCAAATGATTTTTTTTGCTTGATTAGCAGGCCTACTGGATTAAAAAAAATGCAAAGAACAATTCCCAGTAATTTCACTTTCAATGGAAAATTATAGCTGCCGGAGTTGATCAGTATTTTATTTTTACTGAGCTGGTGCGTGATACGAATTGTCTGAAATAATACTTGCAAAAACTGTATCATTGTTAATTCTTAATGCTTAAACCCATAATGAATAGCTGCAACACCAAGCGTCAGATTAATATATTTTACGTCTTTAAATCCATTATCTTGGATCATTTCCTTAAATGATTCTTGATCAGGAAAAACACTTATGCTTTCTGCAAGATACTGATAAGCACCTTGGTTTTTAGCTACAACTTTGCCTATAGTAGGGATTAAACTGAAAGAATACAAGTCATATAATGGGCGCATGAGGTCATTTTGTACTCTTGAGAATTCGAGACATAAAAATTTTCCAGTTGGCTTTAGCACCCTATAAGCTTCTTTTAAGGTTTTTTCTATCGATAGCATATTTCTAATTCCAAAGGCAATGGTGTAATAATCGAAACTATCATCTGGAAATGGTAGATTTTCTGCATCAGCCACTACTAAGTCCAGGTATGAAACTATGTTATTATCAAGCGCCTTATTTTTGCACACTTCCAGCATCGATCGATTGATATCTGATACTACAATCTGAGGTTTTTTATTAGTTTTCTTAGCTCTTTCAACTAGCCTAAATGATATATCTCCAGTTCCACCGGCAACATCTATGATTTTGCTATTAAGATTTGGAATCATATTGCAAAACTCATCTTTCCACGTACGATGCACACCAAAACTCATTAAATCATTCATGATGTCGTATTTGCTAGCAACGTCTGAAAAAACTTCATCAATCAACGATCTTTTTTGATTACTTGATACTTTTTGATGTCCAAATGTGTAATCTTCTTCATCACTCATGGGTTGACCTCTTAAATATTCAACGCTAGTCTTTAGCTTTAGAATAATCCAATATATAAGGAAGTTTAAAGCTATTTATGCCTGAATTAGCTGAAGTAGAAACAGTAAAGAACTACCTTTTAAAGAATATTCTTGGTAGAAAAATAACTAAATATGTTCAAAGAAGGAATAATCTTCGGTACAAATTATCAAATGATTTTGATAATTATCTGATGAACGCGACAATAATATCAGTATCACGAAGGGCAA
The DNA here is from genome assembly GCA_013298405.1 of Alphaproteobacteria bacterium. Lineage (GTDB taxonomy): Bacteria > Pseudomonadota > Alphaproteobacteria > Rickettsiales > Rickettsiaceae > Megaera_A. The sequence continues at coordinate 11,667 of JAAFHP010000032.1, forward strand.
AATACTTATACTTGTATTTAAGTAATGACTATATTTTAGTGTTTCATCTAGGTATGACTGGCCGGTTGACGATTCAAGATTCGCATCATCTCTATAAGAAACATGATCATATTATAATAGATTTTGATGACGGTACTAGGCTTGTTTTTAATGACACGAGACGCTTTGGTATGGCTTATATAAGCCATAAAGATCAGATCACATGTCAACCATATATCAAGGATTTAGGAATAGAACCATTAAGTGAAGAATTTGATCCAGAATTTCTAGCTAAGAAATTGGTAAATAAAAAAATGCCAATAAAGAAAGCAATCATGGATAATAAAATAGTTGTTGGTGTAGGAAATATCTACGCATCTGAGAGCTTATTTTTGGCTAAAATTAATCCAACAAAACAAGCTAAAAACCTAAGTGCTACAGAATTAAATGCTATAGTGAATTCTATCAAACTGGTGCTAGAAAAGGCTATTGAAGCAGGGGGCACAACACTAAAAGATTTTGTCAATGGTGATAATAAGCCAGGGTATTTTCAGCAAAAACTTAAAGTATACGGCAGAAAAGGTAAAGAATGCTTTGTTTGTGGTGAGAAAATAATTATGCTAAAACAGTCTGGTAGGGCAACTTTTTATTGTCTAAATTGTCAAAAATAATAGATTGAGTTATGCGTTTTAAAATTGCTACATGGAATATTAATTCGGTAAAAATTAGAATTCCCCATTTGCTAGATTTTATCAAAATTCATGATCCTGACATAATATGCCTGCAGGAGATAAAATGTGAGACCGAAAAATTTCCATACGAAGAGCTTTCTCATTTACCATATAACATCTATGCACAAGGACAAAAAAGTTATAACGGAGTTGCAATTCTATCTAAAATAAGAGCTGATGAAGTTAAGACCGAATTTCCAAATAATCCTATAGCTGATCAAGCAAGATTTATTGAATGTAGTTTTTTATCACCTATAGGTTATATAAAAGTAATCTCGCTTTATGTCCCAAATGGAGGTGAAGTTGGAAGTGATAAATATGATATTAAGCTCAAATTTTATGACTGTTTTACAGACTATTTAATCGCGCACAAATCGTTCGATGAGAAGCAATTTATCTGTTCAGATTTTAACGTAGCACCTTTTGATATCGACGTGTATGAGCCAAGGGCAGTAGAAAACTCAACGTGTTTTACTTATGAGGAAAGAAGAAAATTAAGAACTATATTAAATTCTGGTTTTATGGATAATTACAGAATTATACACCCAAGCAAGCAGGAATTTTCATGGTGGGACTACAGAGCTGGGGCATTTGAGCAGAATAAAGGTATGAGGATAGATTCTATTATATCAAGTACTAATGCAGTTTCTTGCTTAGTGAATTGTATGATTGATTACAATGCAAGAACTAAAGATAGGCCATCAGATCACGCACCAGTAATTGCAGTTTATGAATGATAAGGCACAAGATATTATCACTAGATTCAATGGCAGTTATGATATAGCACGAAAAATTAGCGCCCCAGATCCAAGTAATTCATTTTCAGGCTTTGGTAGGGCGGCTTTTATCCAACAATCAGATAACATTACCCTATATCAAGAAGAGGTCACGTTGTATGGCACTACGAATAAAGCAATCTTAAATATGAAGAAATCGTATTTCTACAAGTATGATTCCCATAATCAAAAAATACAAAAACTCTTTACTGATAAGACGCTTTTTTACGAGTTGAATTTTAAAGAAGGATATTTTTCAGGGCAACATTTGTGTAATTTGGATCAGTATACGGCTAGATATTTATTTAGTAACGACCATTTTAATATAACATATAATATTGTTGGTCCTGAAAAAGACTACGAAATCTCTACTAATTATCATTTAGCAACATAGACAACAATTGTGGTAATAATTAGTTATTGCACCCAAAAAAATAATATTGTACCATTATATAAAATTTAACCTAAAAAACAATTTAAGGTACATGAAAGCTATAAGAACTAAATTAGGAAAAAATGGCAGAGTTATAATACCAACTGCTTTTCGTCAGAATCTTCACTTAAAAACAGGGGATGATATCATCCTGCATATGGAGGATAATCTGATATACCTTACTACAGCAGAGCAAGCTTTGCATAGAATACGAAAAAAGGTAAAGGATTATATGAACACTACTGGTCAAAACATCTCTTTAGTTGACGAATTAATATCCGAAAGAAGAAAAGAGACAGAACGTGAATAATAAAATAATATTAGATTCTTCTGCTTTATTAGCTCTGATTCAAGAAGAACCAGGTGCAGAAATCATAAAGCCGTTGTTAAAATTTTCTGTTATGTCAACTGTAAACGTTACAGAAACTTTAAGCATCTTACATAGAACAAATATCCCTCCTGAAGAAGGAGTTGTTTTAGTTTCAGATATTATTACTACTATTGTTCCTTTTGATCTAGAACAGTCCAAGAGCTGCGCAGATCTGCATCCTTTGGTGAAAACCAAGGGCTTATCTTTAGCTGACCGCGCCTGTATTGCTTTAGGTATTAAATTACAAATCCCGATATACACTGCTGATAAAATTTGGTTGGAATTAAAGGATATACTCACTACAAGTATTATCGTTATAAGATAGGCAAGATGCTAATTGGAGTGCTAAGGTTTGCCGTTATTGAATCATCTCTAAGATTAGTAGTGCTATCAGGCCTACTCCAACTGAATTTACTCTACACACTTAGTTATATTTATCTTATGCAACATAAATATAACTAAAGGTTGGAATATAGTTAATTAGATTACTCCAATTGTTGATAGTATATACGTTCAAATGTACCCTATTTCTGTT
>JAAFHP010000033.1 GCA_013298405.1 Alphaproteobacteria bacterium
TAGCTCTCCTTCCGTTATATTATCAAGCTCTGTTAAGATATTTTTAAGACGATTCTTTGCTAGTTTATGCCCTAAAGAAGCAAATTTGTTACCAAAGATATCGTTTTCGGAGATAAAAATATACTTAGCTGTACAAAACCCTTTTAACAGCGGAGCAAGAGCAATGTTCATTTGATTTTTCTTAGCATCTTTTAAACTTTTTATTTCGCTTACTTCTATATCTCGACTTTTGGCCACCGATTCAATTCTATATCTACCTCCTTTAGAATTACACAGTATAAGAGCTATTTTTTTTCTGTTGTCAGCTAGAATTTCAAATAATTTGTCAAATTCAGTTTTATTTTCAAGTTTAGCATTAGAGCTTATATTGACAATGCTACTATACTCCTGGTTGTTGCCTCCTTCGATAATAATAGAGTTGTTATTATCTAGGTATTGCTTTACTGCGTCATAGCTTTCGATATATTTTTCTTTAGGGAGAGCAAAGTAAAATGATTCAGGAGAATTTTTATTTGTCTCTATTCTTGATTGATAAAAATCATTAAATGCGTTTTCAAATTCTTGTATGGATTGAATACAAAGATTATCAAAAATTATTTCATGATCAGCTAAATAGTCCCTTATTGTGCACATATTGTCAAAAAATAGAGGTGCTAATTGTTCATAGCCATGAAATTTCTGGCCAGAAATTACTGATTCATAAAGAGGATGATTTATACGGTTTACACCAAAATGCCTAAGGAAATTATTCTTAAAAGTAAGCATTGTGCCGCTGTTTAATGGCACTTCCGTTGTGCCTACGATGGATATATTGTCTAGTTGTTTGGATGATATCTGACTAAATGGGTCATATTCCCTGATTGACTCAACCTGATTCCAGCCAAAGTTGATTCTATACCCCTTATTAGAATGCGTAACCAAATCTAGTATTTCACCTCTGATTGCAAATTCGCTATTTTCAACAGCGCTTGCAACTCTTGTATATCCATTTTTTACAAGGAATAGAGTTATTTTTTCTATATCTGTTTGGCTACCAAGCTCTAAACCTAAGGTTGAATTTATGAATTCTGATGTGTGTGGAATTTTTTGTACTAAATTTTGAGCAGCAGTAACTATAATTCGTGGTGCACTGGACGAAGAGAGGGTAGTCAAACAATACGTTCTTTTAGCTAATATATATGAACTTGGTGATACTCTGTCGTATGGCACAGTATCAAATGACGGAAAATGCAATAATTTATCACCTAATTTATTTTCACTATAAAATTTGATTTGTTTAAAAGATGAAATTGCATTTTCTTCATCTGGGCAACATAACAAAATATTTTTTTTATTGTTGTTAAAATGTTCTAAAGCGAAGAATGATTTAGAAGAAAAAGGGATTGATAGTTTTTTCATTTATGTGTTGGAACAAAATTCATAATTTTTGTCATAATACCAGAAGACATTTCTTTTGGAATCGGCTTTTTTCCAACGTACCAATCGTATAAATCAGCATCATTTTGTTGTAAAATTTTTTCAAATGTTAAAAGATCGTTATCGTCCATTTTTTCTAAATTCTCTCTGGCAAATAGGCCTATTATTAAATCAGTTTCTTTGCAACCTCTATTACAACTTTGATAAAGTAGTTTTTTGATCATTTGGTCCTTATTTTTGATAATCATTATTTCTTACCTTGAAAAAAAAATATAAGATAATATTATTGTCCTAAAGAGCAATAAAAAAGCAAGTATAAACAAATAAGTGCGTGTTGTTTTGTTGCGTTCATATTTAGGTGTAGCTGGGTTGTGCCGCGCAGTACCTTTTTAAGTTCTAAAATCGTTATATAGGATCATATTCAAATGAAGCAGTTTCAAGTTGCCAACGCTAGCTATCAAGACGGCGGACACTATGCTGGTTTGTGGAGGAGTGTGAGTAGGGATTTGGCATCCTATTACGGAGATGATCTATATAAGAGTTGGTTTAGCAAAGTGGATTTTTTAGAAGCATCAGGGGATAGTGCAATAATCCTTAGCGCCCCTTCTAATTTTGTCAGAGATTGGATTAAGTCAAATTATTTTGAAATGATATCTAAATTATTTGGGCATCATGATCCAAAAATAAGATCTGTTGATATTATCACAAAAGAAGTAACGCCTGATAGTACAAGCGCTGAAATACTCCCTATGGTTACTTCTCTAGATGACGCTAAAGAAGATATATTATCATCCCTGGACCCTAGGTTTACTTTTGACAATTTTGTAGTTGGTCCACCAAACGAACTAGCTTATGCTGCATCTCTTGCTGTTGCTGAATCTAATAACGCTATAGCAAAATCTAATCCACTATTTTTATACGGCGGAGTGGGCCTTGGTAAGACTCATTTGATGCATGCAATTGCATGGCATGCATACAAGAAAAATCCAAATAGAAAAGTGCTATACATGTCTGCTGAAAAATTTATGTACAGATTTATTAAGGCTCTTAGAAATAAGGACATAATGTCATTCAAAGAAGAATTCAGATCAGTGGATATCTTGATGATTGATGATATACAATTTATTTGTGGCAAAGAAAGTACCCAAGAGGAGTTCTTTCATACTTTTAATGCAATTATTGACAATAATAAACAAATGGTGATTTCTTGTGATCGCTCTCCAACAGACCTTGATAATGTTGAAGATAGAATAAAATCTAGACTAGGATGGGGATTAGTTGCTGATGTACATAGTACAACATATGAGCTAAGAATTGGTATACTTGAGTCCAAATTAGAGAAAATGGATATTAAAGTATCAAAAAATGTTATTGATTTTCTTGCCTCTAAGATAACATCAAATGTCAGAGAGTTAGAAGGGGCTCTTAACAAAGTTATTGCCCACTCAACTCTTGTTGGTCGTGAAATTACTCTGGAAAGTACACAAGACATTTTAAGGGATTTGCTTCGCTCTAATGAGCGTAGTATCACTATTGAGGACATACAAAAGAAAGTAGCAAATCGCTACAACGTTTTGGTTTCTGATATGTCTTCCTCAAGAAGATTAAGATCAGTTGCGCGCCCAAGGCAAGTTGCTATGTATTTGTCTAAGGTGCTTACCTCCAAGAGTCTAGCAGATATTGGCAAAAAATTTGGTAAGAAAGATCACACTACTGTTATACATGCAGTAAAAAGAGTGGGGGAGTTAATGGTTTCTGATTTAGAGTTTAAGGAAGAAGTGAATTTGCTCTCAAGAATAATACAATCATAAAATTAAAGAAAGTAAGATTTAACATGTCAGAAGAAGGAAAAGTAGTTTTTGAAATTTCGGTTCAAACAAAAGATTTAGTACCAGCGCTTGGTTTTGCAGGATCAGTGGTCGAGAAAAGAAATGTAATGCAGGAGCTAAGCAATATAAAGTTAGTTGCAAAGGATGGCGTGTTAGAGATTGGTGCTACTGACATGGATCTATATTTAAATCAAGAAATAGGGGCTGAAGTTTTATGCCAAGGTCAAACCACTGTTTCTACTCAGACTTTTGCAGATATTGTACGCAAAATGCCAGATTCAACTATCAAGATCAAACAATTGGAAGGAAGTGATAAAGTAGAAATTAAGGGCTCAAATTGTCGTTTTGAACTACTCACACTGCCTGCGAATGTATTTCCAGTAATGGAAGATGTGGATACAAGTTCAGCACTGAAAATAGCTTGCTCCGAACTTGCACGGGTGATTGAATATACAAGTTTCTCAATCTCAACTGAAGAAACAAGGTATAATTTAAATGGTGTGTATATGCACGTCAAGGGTAGAGAGTTTTTGGGGGTATCAACAGATGGTCACAGGTTATCAGTTGCTTCTGTGACCCTTGAGAGAGAATCTGAAGATTTTGGTGTGATAGTGCCAAGAAAAACAGTTCTAGAGTTAGTCAAGATACTAAAGGATTCAAAAAATATTAATTCTGATATTGAATTATTTTTCTCAGCTACCAAAATCAAGTTTAAGTGTAATAATTTGATTTTAATATCGAAGCTTATAGATGGGTCATTTCCTGAGTATAGCGCATTTATACCTACTGAAAATGAAAGTAAGTTAAAAATTAACAGTAAATTACTGTCTAGTGCTATTGATCGGGTCGCTACTGTTACTGTAGATAAATTTAGAGCAGTTAAAATGTCTTTGGATGCTGAGTCCATGGAAATCACAGCATCTGGGGAAGCTAAAGGCGCTGCAAGTGAAGTTCTGCATCACTCATCGCACAAAGACAGTTTGTATGATTTTAATGGTACAAAGGTATCAATAGGATTTAATCCAAAGTATATAAGTGATGTATTGTCGGCTATACACGCTGAGCAAGTGGAGATTTCGTTTAAAGACTCCTTTTCGCCGGTGTTGATTAAAACTGATCAACAAAGTAAGAACTGCTTTGTTGTGATGCCTGTTAAAGTCTAAGCTCGAGTTACTGTTTTTAATCACAAAAGTAGACCCACACAGCTCAAGCCAAACTGCTTTGCAGAATGGCCAGTGGGAGGGGGGGCGTAATTAAGAACTACTTCTTAGCTTGCTTAAAAACTTTACCTGAATTTTCTTTAATGCCAGATTGAACGACATTTAGAATTTCTAGCGTGGATTTAGAAGCCATATCAACAATTTCTTTAGTATTGTTGATATTATTATCAAATGTGGATTGCAAATACTTTTGTCCACAAGCAGATATTTGAGTTAAATCTCCAGCGGCCACAGCATCCTTCATTGCATTATACATCTCAGTAGTATTTTTCTGCACAACTTCAGCACCTCTTTTGAATATAGAGTGCATATTCTCTGAGACCATTTGATTTGCTGCAGAAATAGCTTCTGCTGTATTTTTCATCGTACTTGTCATTGCAGAAAAGTCTACGCTTGGCGCATCGTGTAGAGTTTTTCCAAAATTCTCATGATTCATCATTGATTGAAAAAACTCAAACGGGTTATTATTGTTATTCATGATCCTTTCCTTAAAATAATTTGGGTTGCAAAACATACACTTATTTATGTTGTATAAACTTTTATGTACTAACTAAAAAGTATGATACCATAAATTTCATTAGTTGCAAAAAATAAATTCAATAGTTGAAGTTTGTATGCAACAGTAGCTGTTACTAATTTGTCTTATTTGGCTGGAGCTATGGTGCTATGACTTTGTAGTTCCTTTTCTAGTTTTATCACCAAATTTCTTAGCTGATCAAATTCTTCTCTAGTAACATAATTACCCTTAATTACATTATTTTCGATGAATTGAGATCCAGTTGTTTTTATAATTTTTCTTGATTCTTTAGCTATTTTTGCTGCTCCAGCAAGGAGTTTTATTACCTTTTCCTGAGACATATGATTATCATTTTCATTTGTTTTCGGTAATTTTAATCGAAACCGAATGTAAACCATTAGCAAATTCTTCTTTTAAGAGATCATTAATTATTCTGTGTTGTTTTAATTTTGCATGATTAGATAGAACTGATGCTGTGATTATTATTTCATAGTGAGTTTGACCTTTGCCATCTGGATTCCCAACGTGTCCTTTATGTTGGCCACTTACATCTATCACTTCCAAAATCTCTGGATTTAAGACGTTGAGTTTATTTTTTATACTTTCTTTTCTACTCATTTGTTGATTGGGGTTTGAAAAAACACATAATTTTGTTATTATATCTATGGTCAGATTTGTCATTAGGCAATGCGTGTAAGAATAAGATACGATATTATGATACAGAAATCAATTTTCTTTGATCAGCTTCAAAAAGATGTCACCAAAATGAAGAATGGTGTCATTATAGCGGTGAAACTTCTCAACAAAGATGAACTTACAATCCTAATAGAGGACACTTCGTCGATAATGGCTAAATATTATTTGATGGTAGAGAAGGCTTGCGAAAAAGCTGAGAAATATAGAATTATAAAATCATATGATCCAACCAAAGTGTATATTTTATTACCTGATGATACTAAAAGCGTTGAGAAGTTGGCGTATTCAATATACTCACAGGTGCAATTATATGTTGATGAAAATTATCCAGAAAGTTATTTCAGATGTGGGGTAGGTAGCATCAAGTTTAAAGAGGATTCGAATAACGTAATTACACTCATATCTACTTTGCAATATGCAATGTCAGTTTCCAAAGATCAAAGTTACTATTTTAATTATGATGATAATCCTATAGACCTTGAAATGCTACGGATGAGAAATATTAATTTAAATCTTCTGAGAACTTCATTGCTGAGAAGAAAAGCTAAGTTTATGTATCAACCTGTTGTTGATAGGGTCAGTGGTAATATTGAGTATTATGAGTGTCTCTTGCGAGTCCCAGATGGTGATGATAACTTTATTTCAGTGGGGCCAATGATTGAAGATGCTGAATCAAAGGGGCTAATAAGCATAGTAGATTTTACTGTAATTGGGATGGTGGTTAAGGAATTAGAAGAGGATAAGAATATAAAATTATCTGTTAATATTTCAAATATTGGAGTATTAAACAAGCGCCTACTCAAAAGAATAGAATCACTACTTCGAAAATTCCATGTAGCTGATAGGTTAATTATTGAAATTACAGAAACTTCATTAAACCAAGATTTTATATCTACAAAGAAATTTATAAATACTCTTCACAGCTACGGGTGTAAGTTTGCTCTTGATGATTTTGGTTCAGGATTCACGTCTTTTAAGCAACTTCTTAATTTACCTATTGATATTATTAAAATTGATGGTAGTTATATACGTAATATTTTGGAAAATAACCATAGTAGATTTTTTGTTGAAGCCCTGATAAGTTTAGCAAGTGATTTGGGAATCAAAACTGTTGCTGAATTTGTTGAGAATGGTGAAATTGCAAGATTCCTAATAGATATTAAGATTGACGGTATGCAGGGTAATTTCTTTTTGCCAGCTTCCGAAACAAGAGCAGAATAAGCAACAAAACGAATTTAAATGAGTTATCAAACCTATCTTGAAGCTTTAAGGGAGCAAATTGAAGATATTAAGCCAATAAAAATATCTGGTAAAGTTTCTTCTGTTAAAGGAGTAGTTATTGAAGCAAAAGGAATATCTGAATATGTTTCTATTGGCTCAAGGTGTAAAATAAGAAATAGCCTGAGAAATGAACAAATTAACTGTGAAGTTGTAGGTTTCAGTAATAATGTAGTGCTATTAATGCCTTTTGACGATACAGAAGGAGTCGGTTCTGGTGCTGAGGTTGAGGTATATCAACATGAAAATGAGATCTTCCCTGATCAGAGTTGGCTAGGAAGAATAGTCAATGCATTCGGAGAACCAATTGATGAAAATGGACCGCTCAAGAATGGTGAAAAATCATATTTATTAAAAGCAAATCCACCACAAGCAAGCAAAAGGCAGCGTATCGGTGGTAAGATTGATTTAGGTGTAAAAGTAATAGATACTTTTGCTAGTTGTTGCTTTGGCCAAAGAATGGGAATATTTGCTGGTAGTGGTGTTGGGAAATCAGTTTTAATTTCTATGTTAACTAAATATGCTAACACTGATGTCAAAGTTATAGGGCTTATAGGCGAGAGAGGAAGAGAAGCAAAAGAATTTATCGAAGAGTACCTTGGTCCAGAAGGTTTAAAAAGAGCTATAATAGTTCTTGCTACTGGTGACGAGTCGGCGCTTCTTAGAAAAAGGGCAGCATACTTGACAATATCTATTGCTGAGTATTTTAGAGATGCTGGGATGGAGGTATTATGTATCATGGATTCAATAACGCGCTATGCTATGGCGCAAAGGGAAATTGGTCTTGCTATTGGGGAGCCACCAACTACCAAGGGCTATCCTCCATCAGTATTTAGCGAATTGCCTAAAATTTTAGAGCGAGCTGGTCCTGGGGTAGAGAATTCTAATATCACAGGGCTATTTACTGTATTAGTTGAAGGTGATGATCAGAATGAGCCAATTAGTGATGCAGTAAGAGGTATTCTTGATGGCCATATTGTTATGGATAGAGCCATCGGGGAAAGAGGAAGGTTTCCTGCAGTTGATGTGCTCAAAAGTGTATCAAGAGCTATGCCAAAATGTAATAATACTCTTGAAAACAAGTTAGTGACAACTGCTAGAAGATCTCTTTCTATATATAATGATATGGCTGAAATGATCAGGCTTGGGGCGTATAAAAAGGGTACAGATCCTGAGGTTGATAATTCTATCATTCTATATGAGAAGATAGAGAAATTCCTCAATCAATTACCAAATGAAAATTGTGCGATGTCCGAGAGCTTTAAGCAACTAGGTGAGATACTTGGTATTACTGAATGACAAAGGCGTTAAAGACACTTATCAAGCTTAATAAAAACAAGTTGGATAAGATACTCAAAGATATTGAATTTCAGGAAACCGAAAAAAACAGAGTTATTAGTAAAAAACTTCATATTGAAAATGAGGTGAGATTAGAGATAGATAAATACTCAAATACTGAATATAGCTTTATGTTGCAAAAATATATTGAGAATTCAGACAGAATCATCAAAAGCCTCAATGCGCAAATTCAGCGTCTCAATGAAATTATACAAAAATTAAGATTATCGCTAAGAGATCAGTATTCAGAATTAAAAAAATTCGAGATAGCGCTTGAGAAAAAATTACAATTAGAGTTTGAAAAAGAGAAAAAGCTCGAAACAAAAAAGCTAGATGAATTTGGTATAAACCAGTATCTGAATAAAAAATGACTCTACTATTTATTTTTATGCGCAAATACAAGATAAAGACAAAAAACGCTAAATATGCCAACCAATCCTATCAATTCCACCATCTCCGCTCTCTCTTTAAATTGTCTACAATTCGGTCGCGCTAGTCACTATGGATATCATAGCATTATATAGAAATTATGACAAGAAAAAATAAAGATAATATTAATATATTTACTAATTATTTAGTAATTAAAAAATATAAGTAACTCATTTTATAACATGACTCAATGTGCTACAGCAATTTGAGTTGAATTAAGTGTGATATTATTATCTTTGGCTTGGAATTTGTCATTCCACACCCAGCAAGTCACCTCAAATTTGATTGTGGAGGATCTGTGTGAGGGGTAGGGTGTCATGAATTAATATATGCTTTAAAAGCTCGATGCCTGCAGTGATTGATGGTAGCTAGAGTTATATAAAACAACAAATATTAATACTGAAATATTGATTCCGTAAATGCTCAGTTTCGGCCAAAGTAATTTCTTCAGCATAAAAGATAATAAAACAACTGCCCCATAAAGTAATAAAACTTCATTTGTAAACCAGGCGCCACCAGGAAGTATTACATGAATTAGACACTGCTTTTCTGGGTTTAAAAATTCTTTTTTGTTAAGTAGCCAAAGACTTAATAAAGAAACTATGCATATGGAAAGTAACCAGGATAATATAGTTTTCTCTGATAGAGTACGATAGACTATTCCTTCTATAATGAGGCTAAGAGTAATAGTGTTTGGAATTATAGGATGTGCGTGTGCAATAAATATTCCTAATAAACCACTAATTAAGAGGCAAAATATGATAAAATAGAAATCCAGATTATTCCTAAATAAATATAGGCAAAGAATAGCAGCAAAACCTATTGATAATTCTAATAAAATATAAGAATAAGAAATATGTACTTTACAATAATTGCATCTCCCCAAGGTACTTATCCAGCTCAGTATAGGTAAATACTCATAAAATTTAAGTGGATGAAAACACACCGAGCAAAATGGTGGTTTAGTGAATTCTTGATTAAAGCCATACACAACAATTCCTCTAGGCAAACGGTAAAGAATCGGTGTAGCAAAGTTGCCTATTAACACCCCGAAGATAAAAACGATTAAATATTCTATAAACATTTAGACTTTAATTTTCAAAACCTATATCTAGAATCGTGTATTTCTCATTTTATCTAACAAAATTCCAAATATATGGCTCTATACGATAGAGTGCTTGTTATTTGCAGGTCTTCTTATGCAAGGGTGTATCGCGCTGTTATTTTCTGGTGAGTCGTTTGCAACACAAGGACTTTTGATCTCATATGGCGGCTTTGGAGTACAAGAAAGACTAAGAACAATAAGAGAACAAATGAGTAGATAATTTTTAAAATGCTTATTTTTCATCCTTTTCGTCTACCGTTTGATTAAGAACGCAACACCATCCTGTTGAGTCTAACTAAGCTAAATATAAAATACAAATCCTAAGAGTGTAAAATTTAGCTAAGAGTAAAATTTTGTTGTATTTTCGTATTGAAAATTTTTTATGAATCAAAACGTAGTATAGATTGTGAAGGTTACACTAGATGTCTAGGACCTTACCATACCTGACTTTTCCTTTTCTTGTTTATTAACTTTAGGTTTTGTAGATACCATATTGCTAAGCTTACTTTTTAATTTAGTTCCTATATGCATAGCTTCAGATTTTAATGATGGTTTAATCAATTGCATATCTTTCTTAATGGTTGATTTTTTTGCCGAATCTTTTGCTTTTCCTAATTCTTCTTTGAGTCTAGCGGCTTCTTCCTTCCTTTCTTTGTACGTAGTTTTATTATCACTAATAACTTTTTCCAATGCTTGGATTTCAATTGTTAGATTGTTGACCTGTTTATGAGCGTTGGCATCGTTATAGTTTTTTGGTTCTCTATCTTGCCAAAGGGGGCCATTAGCTGTTGTGATTCCTACAAGTTCTTTCATCTTTTTTTTAAGTTGTTTTTTGGCTTGTTGAGCAGCTTTATATTTATCTGTAACACTTTGTTTGGAGGCGTTTTCTGTAGTTTTAGGCATATTACTTAATATTCTATTGATCAGTTTACGATAACATAACTTCTTTAGGGGCGCAAAATCAAAAAAACCATCAAATATGAATTCAGTTGAAATCGGAACACTTTATTGATTATTAAGTTACGATAATAAGAAACAAAGAGCTTCATGGGAGGAGTTTAAGAATACTCAATTATAAACAATATCGCTATTATAGCAGTATAATAGGTTATATTAATTGTCATTCGAAATAACATTATAGTTTCTTCTTTCAAATTATACTTGGATACCAGATATGAACCTGGGCTGATTATATATATCAATATCCTAATAAACATATAGAATTTATCGATTTTCTCTCTCATAACTACTAGGAATGATATTAAATTATACTAATTTTCTTTTCCAATTATAGCTGCTACAGCTAATGTTAACTTGCAACAATTTTACTCTGTTTTGGTTTCTCTTAGATAAACATAAGAAGAAAGAGATGTTAATTTCATAAGTTACAGTTAAAATCATAGGATTACTAGTAAATTGATATTGTTCATAAGATCATACAATGAAAAATAGTGGCGAGCTACTAGACGACTATATTAAATCTGGGGAGTACTTTTTGGATGCAAAGAAATGGTACTTTTTCAAGTATATTGCTCCATTTTCACAAAGATCATACTCCCTTATACTAGCTATCGCAGTGTGTATATGCGTTTGCGGACTTAGTTTTAATATATATTCTTTATTTCCTTCAGTGATTCAAGTGAAATATTCGATTTCTGCAGATGCATCAATGAATAAAACTGCTCAGATTATCAGGGCTGGTCAGGTTGAAAACGATCCATTAGCTTCAATAGTGGATGTTTTAATTAGGAACTATGTAATGCAAAGAGAAAGTTACGATTATGACAAGCTTAAAAAGCAGTTTGTATTCTTAAAAAACAACTCAACAAGAATAGCTTTTAGGCGCTTCTACAATTACATGAATATAGATAACCCTTCTTCTCCAGTGTTGAAATATCAAAAAAATGCCAAGAGAAATATAAAAATTCTTGAAAGTAAATATCCAACTACATCTAAAGCGATAGTACAGTTCAGTGCTATAGCTCATAGTATTAATAATGAGAATTTAGAGGATTCAGTGTGGGAAGTAACGATTGATTATGAAGTTGATGATATTAATACAAATATGCCATCAGGGTCTAGATTTAACTTTACCGTAGTTGAATACCAGCTAAAACAAATTAAGGATAATAAGGCGAGTAAGAAATGAAGAAAATTGTAGTTACTTTGATCACTTTGATGGCATTTGTTAATTGCGCATTGGCGATAAGAGAATCACGCCCAACGCCTACAGATAGTAGAATCAGAGTAATGGTCTACAATCCTGACGATGTATTTAAATTTATTGGATATTACGGTTATCAAGCGAGCATTGAGCTGGCAAAAGATGAGGAAGTAATCAGTATTTCTATGGGTGACACGACTTCGTGGCAAATTGTACCTGCAGGGCATAGAATATTTATTAAGCCTATGGAGCATGAAGCCACTACTAATATGACTTTGATTACTAATAAAAGAACATACTTCTTTGAATTATATGCAGAAGAAACTACTGATATAAGAGATCCTGGTATGGTATTTAATGTGAAGTTTATTTATCCAGACGAAGAAGAAGAGGAGCATGTAAGAAGCTTTAATAAATCTTCAGGGGCTAGTGGCCCAGACATGCAGCACCCAGAACTATATAACTTCTATTACTCAATAAGTGGTAACGAAGAGGTTGCCCCGATCAAAATTTTTGATGATGGAGAGTTTACCTATCTTCAATTTAGAGAAAAAAATAATGAAATACCTGCAATATTTGCTGTAGATGAGAATTTAGTGGAATCGATGGTAAATTTTCGCCTAGATCCTTCTAATAGCAATTTGGTAGTAGTAGAGCAGGTATTTAAAAAGCTTACTCTAAGATCTGGAAAGAAAGTAGTATGTGTATTTAACGAGGCATTTAGGCCATATTAAAAACTACAAAATTCTCTTGATGAGTTATTTCATAACCAACATTCTATCAAGCGACGCTTTTGCTTGTTGCATTACATTACTATCTAGCTTTATTTCTGGTGCTTGGTTTGCCATGCATAAGTATAATTTTTCAAGGGAATTAAGCCTCATGTATGGGCATTGACTGCATGAGCTACAACCAGCCTTATCAAGAGAAGGCACGTCATAGAACTTGCTACTGGGGGCAATTTTTTGCATTTGATGAATTATACCTGGCTCAGTAAGCACTATAAATTCATTACCATCATATTCTTTGGCATAATTAAGTAATGACGATGTAGAGCCAATATGATTTGCGTATTCAAGTAAACTACTTGGACATTCAGGGTGCGCTATAATTAAAGCTTTTGAGTGAATATTTTTAAGTCTGATCAACTCTCGCTCAGAAAAGTTTTCATGCACTACACAAGTTCCATTCCACAAGGTCATATCTCTCCCAGTCTTTCTGATCAGGTAGTTGCCTAGATGTTTATCAGGAGCGAATAAGATCTTTTTATTTTCAGGGATAGAAAGAATAATTTTTTCTGCATTTGAAGAGGTAACGATGATATCTGATAACGCCTTAACTGCAGCAGAGCAGTTAATATAAGTAATGCATACGTGGTTTGGATGCTTTTTTTTGAACTCTAAAAATTGATCAGCAGGGCAAGACTCTTCTAGTGAGCAGCCGGCTTGAAGGTCAGGGATTAACACTTTCTTTTTAGGATTTAATATAAGAGCTGATTCTGCCATGAATCTAACGCCACAAAACACTATAACATCTGCATCAGTTTGTGATGCTTTACGAGATAACTCAAGTGAATCACCAATAAAGTCGGCAATATCCTGTATTTCGGAATCCTGATAGTAATGAGCCAGTATTACCGCATTAAGCTTATTCTTAAGTGCAAGTATTTCGCTCTCGAAATTTAAGTATGGATCAATATTTTCTAGCTTTAACATGTATTCTTTAATGAGTGCCAAAAATGAAAAATACAAAATACACTATCTTTCTATATATTTCTATGACGAATTAAAAGTAATAAAGTGTTTATTACTTTTAATTATAGAAAATTGTGCATATATGGTTGTCTAGAATGGTGCAAAGACTACAGTTCATCTTCACCGCTTGGTATATGACCGCTTAATTTACATTCTTCTTCTGCAGTTTTATCGCATAAATCTAAAAGTTTATCTCTAGAGAGCTGAGCTTGAGTAGGTGTAATACCAAATTGTTGTTCTAACCACTGATTTAGAGATTCATTATTTCTAGGGAGGTTGTTTTTGGAAACCAACGATGCAAGAGCAGGGTTTTGCATTAAGTAATTTTCAATAGAGCCATATTTACTCGTCATATTTAAGGCAAATGGGAGGTAAAATTTGGTAAATTCACTTTTGCTTGGTGTCTGGGTACTTGTAGTTTTTGTTTTTTTGCTCATAGATTTACTTGCGGGTAATGTTGATTAAATTGTTTATATTATTATCATTTAAGAAATTTAATAAGTATAGAACTTTTGATTGTTATAAGAAAATATAAATGGCAATAAGTGTTTTTACTAGTTACTTTGGCTCCATTTATAGTATCATGG
>JAAFHP010000034.1 GCA_013298405.1 Alphaproteobacteria bacterium
AATGGCTGCGCTTTTGCTTCAATTGCAGCACCAGAATTATATTTTTCAAAAGCAGGATCATTTCTAGTCGCGTGCATTTCTTGTAGTTGCTTATTAGCAAGTGCAAGTGATTGCTGATTTATATGCTCAGTGTCTATATGTAGGTAACAAATTCGTTGAATAAACAACTCTCTAAGTCGGTCAAGCATTGCTTCAAACAGGCCAAAAGCTTCCCTTTTATATTCATTTAATGGGTCTTTTTGCCCGTATGCTCTAAGCGAAATTCCTTGTCTTAAATAATCAAGTCCATGTAAGTGCTCTTTCCATACTTGATCTAAAGTAGTAAGTAACAAATATTTTGTAGCAGATTTCATTAAATCCTGACCGTAATCATTCTTCTTTTGTTCAAATAATGTGGTTACTTTGTGATTCAGTAATTCAGATATTTCTATTTCAGTTCCTTCGATATTAGCTAATTCCTCAGGCTTAATTTCTAGTGCTAAGGTTTGATGAATTTCACTAGATAATTCTTCTATTTTCCAATCTTCACGAAGACTATTAGGGTTTATATATTTAGCAACAAGTTCAGAGGATAAATCCTGACTCATGCTGGTGACGAAGTCGCTTACATCTTCAGATGATATAATCTCATTACGCTGCTCATATACAATTTTTCTTTGATCATTCATTACATCATCGAACTTCAGTAAGTTTTTACGAATTTCAAAATTGTGTGCCTCTACTTTTTGCTGAGCTTTTTCAAGTGATCTACTGATCATTGGATGATGTATTGCTTCGCCGTTTTTTAAGCCCAAAGTACGTAGTATTCCAGATATCCTATCTGACGCAAAAATTCTCATCAAATCATCTTCCAAAGACAGGAAAAATTTTGTTTGTCCTGGGTCACCTTGTCTACCGGATCGCCCTCTTAGCTGATTATCGATTCTACGACTCTCATGTCTTTCAGTTCCAATAACATATAGTCCACCAGCTTGTTGGACTTTTTCTTTTTCCTCTTGAACTTGCTTTAGTATCTTATCTATTGCGGTTTGTCTTTGATCTTCGCTTAAAGTAGGACTTAATTCTTCAATAAGCATTTCAGGGTTTCCACCCAGCATGATATCAGTGCCTCGACCAGCCATGTTTGTAGCGATAGTTACAGCGCTATAGCGTCCAGCTTGAGCAATAATACTAGCTTCCTTTTCGTGCATTTTAGCATTTAGCACATTGTGATTGATTTTAGCTTTGGTAAGAGCGTGTGATATCTCCTCTGATTTTTCTATACTTATCGTACCAACAAGAGTAGGTTGCCCTTTTTGATAGCAATCCTTAATTAGTTCAATCAGTGCCTCGTATTTTTCACTCTTTGTACCATATATTATGTCATCATGATCTATTCTTGTGACTTTATTATGCGTTGGTACCGAAACAACATCTAAGTTATAAATATCCTTAAGCTCAGTTGCTTCCGTCATGGCTGTTCCAGTCATGCCAGAGAGTTTTGGATAGAGTCTAAAATAGTTTTGAAATGTTATAGAAGCAAGTGTTTGGTTTTCATTTTGAATTGGTACATTTTCTTTTGCTTCAATAGCTTGATGCAAGCCGTCTGAGTATCTTCTGCCATCCATTACTCTTCCAGTAAATTCATCAATAATCATTACTTTCCTTTCCTGCACTAGATAATCTACGTCTTTAGCAAAGATATGATGCGCCTTGAGTGATTGATTAATATAATGAACTAGACTCAAGTTTTCAAAGTCGTACATACTTGTGTTTTCTGCAATCAAGGCGTTTTGAGCAAGTAATAGCTCTAATTTATTGATACCTTCTTCTGTTAAACTAATAGATCGAATTTTTTCATCCTTTTCAAAATCGCCACTAGTAAGTTTACATACCAGTTTGTTAATTTTACTATGGAGATCTGTGCTAACATCTACAGGACCAGATATAATAAGCGGCGTTCGCGCTTCGTCGATTAGGATTGAATCAACTTCATCAATTACAGCAAAATTAAAGGGGCGTTGCACTTTAGAATCTTTGGTGAATTTCATGTTATCACGTAAGTAGTCAAACCCCATTTCATTATTAGTGGCGTAAGTAATGTCGCATTGATAAGCTGCTTTGCGCTCAGAATCAGGTACATTACCAGTAACGCATCCTACACTAAGACCAAGAAACCTAAAGATTTTACCCATCCATTCGGAGTCTCTTTTTGCAAGGTAATCATTAACTGTAACTAAATGCGCTCCTTTAGAAGTGAGAGCATTTAAGTATAGCGGTAAAGTAGAAACCAGAGTTTTTCCTTCCCCTGTTCTCATTTCAGCAATCATACCCCTGTGCAAAATGAGTCCACCAATTAACTGGACATCATGATGACGTTGTTTAAGCGTTCTCTTAGCAACTTCTCTTACTACAGCAAAAGCTTCATACTCAATATCATTAAGTGTCGCCCCCTTGTTCAGTCTTTCCTTGAATTCAGTAGTTTTGCCTTTAAGTTCTTGATCGCTTAGTTTAGCAATATCAGCTTCAAGAGCATTAATATGCTGAACTTCTCTGCGTAGTCTTTTGATGATTCGGTCGTTAGCGGTACCAAATATTTTGGTTAATATTGAAAACATTATATTTTGTGTCCTGATTTTTACATTCGGAATATAAAATATTCCATTTTGTCATTTTTTCAAACAATTTGTAAAATGCAATTGACTTTATTGAGCATAGCTTCTAAAACCAACGATGTATATTACAATTAATGCATCATAGGATTTAATGTTATGAAAAAATTAGCAATAGCGATGTTAACTGCAACTTTATTGAGCAGCGCTGCTTGTGCAGATAGTACTGTTACAGCCACATTTGATGGTGGAGAAGTTACTGCAGATCAGGTTATGGAACAATTCAAGCCAATGCTTGACATGCAACAAGACACTAAAGGAAAGAAATTTACAGATCTTGAAAAAAATATTCAAGAAATGCTTGTTCGTGGTTTTATCAATCAGAAGTTATTTGAGAAAGAAGCAATAAAATTGGGTATTAAAGATGGTGCTGAATTTAAGAAAAAGTTAAAGGCTGCAGAATCACAGTTGATGCAACAAGAACTCGTTGAGAAGAAAATAAAAGAATTTGTTACTGATAAGTTGATTGATGATGAGTACAAAAAGCTTGCATCTGAATTAAAGGGTCAAAAAGAAGTTAAAGCTAGCCACATTCTAGTAGACACCGAAGAAAAAGCTAAAGAAATTAAGAAAAAACTTAATAAAGGAAGTAAATTTGAGGACTTAGTAAAAGAATTCTCAAAAGATGAAGGTTCTAAAGCAAATGGTGGTGATCTAGGCTATGTAATGAAGGGGCAGTTAGTTCCTGAGTTTGAAAATAAAGCATTCTCAATGAAAAAGGACGAGATATCTGATCCAGTCAAAACTCAGTTTGGATGGCATATCATTAAAGTTCAAGATTCAAGAGATATTAAAGTCCCAACAAAAGAACAAGCTTTGGCAAATATTAAAGCTAAACTTTCTCGTGAGGCGATAGAAAAATATATTGCTGAACTTGCTGAAAAGGCTAAGATTGAACTTAAGTTGAAATAGTTTTTTGTTTTAATTATTTTTCAATGCCGCGATGTTAAATATATTGCGGCATTTTTTATTTCCTTATTTTTCTAGGCGATTAAGTCCAAGATGAACGTGAATGCTCAGAACGATCGTACCTTAGTCATCATCCCAGGGCTGTGACTGGATCCAGGTGCTTTGAGGTTATAATGGCTTTAAGGAGTGGATGCTGCATCAAATGCAGGATGACTCTTAGTGTGAAAAACTTTGTGCTCTATCACGTGGCGGTTTATGTTTACTTGGTGGATGATTCTCTAATTTCTGTCTCATATCTTCACCAATATGTTGTGCAGTAGATTTAGCAAGTTTAGTTGTAGCACCCTTAGGATCAACAACATAAGATAAATTGGCAGCTAGTCCTTGGTTAGCAGCCACTTCCTTAACCATCTCTTCATATTTTCCTTTTGTTACAGGCAGAGTAAATATTTTTCCATTCCTTTCAACATAGCCAATTGCGTCCTTACCTTGTCCCATAAATTTTACAGGCACAGGTGATGATACTTCTACTAAGTTTCCTTTTTCATTATAGTGTGCCGTAAAATAGACCGCATTTTCTTTGGGCATGCTTTGGCCATTCTCATCTTTTAATGCCATCGAAAAATGAACTGGACCAGTGCCATTATCAGTCTTTTTTGGAAACTCAACAGATCTATATCCAGAGACTTGCTTTGCTGTTCCGTCATCAAGTTTAAAACTCTGTGGATTATTTTCAACAGTTGTTTCTTTTAGCGATAAAACCGTAGCACCTTGATCGTCCTTAACTGCAGTAACTTTTGTTTTATCACTATCTCCGCTCTTCCATGATAAGTCTTTAAAACTATCCTGGAATTGGCTTTGTACGGCTTTATAGCCATTAGTTTCAATAACTTGAAGGTCATGTTTAATCTTTGGATCTTTTAATGTTTCAACTAAAGTTTGTTTACCTTGAGTAGTTTCTAGATAACTCTTAACTTGACCTAAGTTCAAATCTAAAAATCCATTACGCTCACTAACAGGTATATGCTTTGCAATCTCTTGTTGAACATAAAGCTGCTGCTTGATTATTACCTCATCTCGAATGACTTGCTCAACACTATCTCTTGTGACTGCTTTTCTAGATGACACAGGTGCTACGGGAATGATAACACGATCAGTGGCTAATTCTGAAACAACCGCAGTCTTTTTTTTCGGTGGCTCAACATTTTCAAATACTGTTTCACTTCTTGGTCCGCCAGTTTTTTGGACGTTACCTTCTTCCAGTGGGTTTGTAGTACTAACACGTTGTTGAGTGCCTTTACCTGGTGCTGTTTCTTTGCTTGATAATCCACTTTTAACTCTTCTTGACAGGGGTAGTTGATCATTAATACCTTCCCGCATTGAAGCAAATTCTTCTTTTGCGCTAACTACGCCATTCTTGATTTTATGAGCCGAAGCAAAAAGCTTCATATAAGTTTCGGTGTCTAGGTCAAAATCGTACTTGCCAGATCTTACATCGTGACCTTTTTCTATTTTATCAATCAGGCTTTTATAACCAGCTTTTAAAGCTTTATCACTGGTACCTACTTCTAGTTCTTTAAGTAAATTGTGCAATCTTGCCGTTCTAGTTTGACCAGTTATACCTTGTACATTTTCTCTTTGTTCTTGAAGTAATTTAGTGTACTCACCAGCTTCTTTAGCTATTGCTAAAAATGCTCCACCTTTTGAAGTAATATGATCTTTCCACTGTTGCTGGTAGTATTCTGGCTTTTTAAGAAAATGATCTATAAATTCTCTGTTAACTCCTTTTAGTGCTACTGCTAATGATTTAATGATCTTATCTGAGTAAGCTGGATCAATATCTACTCCAGGAGGTAGTGCCTTTTGTGCCTCATTAAAAATGTCATGCCATTGCTTTTTAAGTGGTTCATATTGTGCAAAGTCAATATCCAACCCCTGCTTTTTTGCTTTAGCTTCCATTTGCTCAAGCATTTCATCAAAATAGTTGGCTCCTTTTGCTAAATCATGTCTGACATCTCTTTGCTCTTTTCGGTAGGCTTCAACTTCTGCTGCTAGTATCTTTTTTTGCGCCTTGCTAAAATTCAATCCCCATTGAGACCTAGCAGGATTTTCTAATATTCTTTCAACATGAGTTGGGTTTTCGGCAATTGCTGCTCTTAATTTATCATAATTAATATTTTTTGTGCCTTTACCTAAAGCAAGCTTAAGATCAATCTCCACCGCCATATCTAGTTGAGATTCTTGGCGTTGTTTCAGACGATGCCTGAAATGAGATTTTATGCCATCAAATTGCTTTTCTTGATTAGGTTCGTTTAAAATGGATTCCGGAACACCTATTTGCTTGCCAAAATTTACTATGGCTTCCCGTTCATTTTCATTACCATAATTTTCAACTATCTTTTGCCATGCATCATCAATTCTTGGCCCTAAATTCACTTTAGCTTGTCTCTTGAGTTCAGCCGAAAATTCTTCAGTAAAAATTCTTTTTCTAGGGTGATCTCTTAAGAAGTAGTTCTTCTGCAACACCACATGCGCTTTATTAGATTTAAATGGATTTATACCAGGCTCAAATTCACGAAAAGCAGCGCCAAAGTCAATCCTAACTAGATGTGGCTTTTTAGGATCTCCTCTCTCAACTACTCCTATATTTCCTGAGTGAATTGATTGATCAGCTAATAAAAGGGAACCAACAACTGCTGACTCATAATTTTGGTATACGAAGTTTCCGTGCTCATCTCTTTTATCAAGGCCCTTTCTTACATGTTGAGCCCTTGCAGGCAAATATGCCTCCGCTAATTCCCCTAATGCACTTCTATCTTTATCTCCTAAATCTTTGTAAAAATCTCGATATCCTTCTTTAAAATACTCTGAAGCTAAAAAGGTTTTGCCGGTATCTTTGGATTTAGTTAAAGTTAATTTACATGCTGTTCCAGGGCTTAATTCATCAAATACTTGAGCAGCTAAAAACTCTGCAACATCATTTTCAAGATGTTTTATGTCCCTTTTAATTAGGTATCTATTTGGGCTTTCTTGATCAGAAGAAAAATAAACCCCGGCTTCAGCATCTGGTTTATGTGCCCCACCTTTTTTACCCATCTGTCTTTCGCTAAAACCTTCGAATGGCTGTGGTGGTTGTTCTACTTCTTCAAGATTTCCATTTTTAGCCATACTATTTCTTTTTTGTAGTTTATTAGTTGTATTTTAAAGTATTTTCGCAACTTTTAGAAACATAACTATAATTTAGCACCAAATTTAAGGAAAGTGTTGTTTTTCACATCAAAATACTGAAGAAATTTACATTTATTCCTCTTTTAATTGTCATAATATGCCAATTAAGCTTACAATCCGAGGGTTAAATTGAATTTATGGAGTACAAAATGAGCGACGAATTTGCTGATCTTAAAATCAAAAGTCAAACTTATCAATTGCCAATAAGAAAAGCAGCAATTGGCCAAGATGTAATAGATGTTTCCAAGCTTTATGGTCAGACTGGGTATTTTACCTATGACCCTGGATTTATGTCAACTGCATCATGTACATCGACCATAACTTTTATTGATGGAGATCAAGGTGTCTTAAGGCATCGAGGTTATGATATTAAGGATTTAGCTGAAAAAAAGAGTTTTCTTGATGTATCATACTTGCTTCTTTATGGAGAACTACCAAATAAGCAGGAATTTAGTGATTTTGCTGATAAAATCTCATATCATTCCCTGCTCAATGAGCAAATCAAGAATATATACGGTGCATTTCGTCACTCAGCTCATCCTATGGCAGTAATACTATCTGTTGTTGGGTCATTGTCAGCATTTTATCATGATTCAATTGATATGAATAGCCCAGAAGGAAGAGACCTTGCCGCGTTAAGGATGATCGCTAAAATGCCAACTATTGCAGCAATGACCTATAAATATTCAAAAGGTCAAGCGTATGTATATCCTGATGCAGATCTATCATTTACAGAAAATTTCTTGCGCATGATGTTTGCTACTCCAGATCGCAAATACAAAGTAAATAAAACCATTGCCAGTGCACTTGATAAGATATTTATTTTACACGCCGATCACGAACAAAATGCATCTACTTCAACAGTGAGAACTGCAGGCTCTTCTGGTGCTAATCCATTTGCTTGTGTTAGTGCTGGTATTGCATCTCTTTGGGGCCCAGCTCATGGGGGCGCTAATGAAGCGGTGATTAATATGCTCAAGGAAATAGGTACAGTGAATAATATTCCAAAATGTATTGAAAGGGCCAAAGATAAGAACGACCCTTTCAGGTTGATGGGATTTGGTCATAGAGTATATAAAAACTATGACCCACGCGCGGCAGTGCTTAGAGAAACTTGTAAAGAAGTGCTTGAAGAACTTGGTCAACTTAAAGGTAATCCTTTACTTGAGATTGCTATGGAATTAGAAAAAATTGCTTTAAATGACCAGTATTTTATAGATAGAAAACTATATCCTAATGTTGATTTTTATTCTGGCATTATATACGAAGCAATGGGGATTCCATCACTTATGTATACGGTTTTATTTGCAGTCGCAAGAACAGCTGGATGGGTTTCGCACTGGAAAGAAATGTGGGCAGATCCTGAATATAAAATTACTAGACCTCGTCAGCTATATGTTGGCCACGTGCAAAGAAAAATATAATTTACCGTTATGCTCGAAGGACTTCTTAAATTCCTCGCAGATGTTAAAGATTAAAGTGTAAGTGGTATAAGAAAAGATCTTGTACTGATAGGTGTAAAGGTATGCCGGAAGACAAACTCTATAGCAAATCCATTAGATTATGGTTAGTAGAGAGCTTGGGTACTGTTATTTTGGAAAGAAGTAATTAATTTAAATTTCTATCTATCAATTGTTGGGCAATGCCCTCAAAAAAAATAGCGAATGGGTTTGACTTTTGTACAAACTATTATATACTACCTGGCAAAAATAAACTTATCAATCATAGGGTATATTTAAGTGACGAAGATCATTAAAGCAAAGTATAAAGCCAGTCGTAGATTAGGCACAAGTATTTGGGGGGACGGTAAAGATCCCTTCCACACTAAGAATTACCGCCCAGGGCAACATGGCCCTGCTGGAAAGGTAAAAACTTCGGATTATGGTTTGCACCTAAAAGCTAAGCAAATTCTTAAAACTCACTATGGTAGAGTGACAGAAAAACAATTCAGAAATACTTTTAAAACAGCTTCAAAAATGAAAGGTAATACGGCAGAGAATTTGGCTGGCCTACTTGAAAGTAGGCTAGACATGATTGTGTATAGAATGAATTTTGCTCCAAGTATCTTTGCAGCAAGACAATTAGTATCTCATGGCCATATTAGACTTAATGGAAAGAAAGTAAATATTCCAAGTCAAAAGTTAAAAGTTGGCGATAAGATCGAGCTTAAGGAGCGTTCAAAACAAATAGTAACTTTTATTGAAAGCTTACAAAAGCAGGAAAGAACTGTTCCTGAGTATCTATCAGTTGATCAAAATGGTATGAATGGTGAGGTGCTCAGAGTGCCTATGATCTCTGATATTCCTTATCCTTTTGAGCCAAATTTTGGTAAAGTAGTTGAATATTATTCCCACTAAAAAGTAGATAGTAGGATCAGAATTAAAAAAAGGAAGTCGTATGGCTTCCTTTTTTATTTAATAAGTTACTTAGTCAAAAATATCAGTCTCGGTTTTAAGCCATTCTTGCGCACTAATAGATAGCTTTGGTAATATTTGAGTATTAACCTGAGTGTAATAATCCTTAAGGTAGGTAATTTCATAATCTGATAATTGTCTCATATCAATAAGTGCTTTTGAATATGGAACTAAAGTGAGGTTTACAAACTCTATAAAACCATCAGAATTTTTTGATTCTTTAGCGTAAATCAAATTCTCAATTCTTATGCCAAATGAACCTGGCTCGTAATACCCAGGTTCATTTGAAACAATCATCCCCGATTTTATCATACTAGAAAAACCAGCAACGCTAATACTCTGAGGTCCTTCATGTACACTTAAAAAACTTCCAACTCCATGACCAGTGCCATGCGGATAATCAAGACCATTTTGCCATAAATATTGACGAGCTAGTATGTCAAGATGTGCCCCGGTTATTTTATTTTGTGGAAACTTCGCGCATGCAAGAGCAATATGACCCTTTAGAACTTTAGTATAAAGCTCCTGATGTATTGTTTGAGGTGCGCCAATAGCTATTGTTCTGGTTATATCTGTAGTTGCGCCCCAGTATTGCCCCCCTGAATCGATGAGTAATAAACCACTGCCATTAATTTGCTTAGCGCTGTCTTTATTTGCCTTATAATGTATAATAGCGCTGTTTTCTTGGTATCCACATATGGTTGGAAAACTATCATAAACGTACTGTTTGCCTTTTTTTCTATATTCAGCCAGAAGTAGGGCAAGTTTGTATTCATCATATTTATGTAAATCTATACAGTTTGCTATAAAACTCAGCATTTCACATACTGCAACCGCATCAGTTATATGGCCATCAATCATATGTTTGATTTCCACTTCATTCTTGCAAGCTTTTGCTATAGTGCATGGGTTCTTAGCATTAATATGTTCTTTTTTCTTTATAATTGAGGCAAAGTGTGAGTTGCATTGGGTTTCGTCAAAGCAAATTATACCATCAATATCAATTAAGGTTTGATCGGTTTTATCCTCAGAAACAAAAGTAACGTACTCCAAAGAATATTTATCTTTTAGTCTGTTTTTATCAGTAAATAGGAAGATCTGATCTTTAGTAACAAGCGCATTTGCAAGTAATAATGGGCTGTGCTCTACATCGCTTGCTCTAATATTTAGTAGCCAACAAATCGATGTAGCTTCACTTATAAACAATGAGTGTGCATTATTTTTTCTGATACAATCTCTGATCATTTGTATTTTTTCTTCACTAGTTTTTCCAGCATATTCAACTGGATATTCATAGATTTTTGAAATTGGTTTTGATGGCTTGTTGAGCCAAACTTGATCAATCAGATTTAATGTAATGGGTTTTAATGTAAGTTTGTTGAATTTATATAAAGCGGAGCTAGTAAACAATCTAGGATCATAGCCAATTATCATTTCTTTTGGTATGAAATCCTGCCAATTAAATTCAGCTATATGCTGTATGTCATAAACTGAAAATAAATCTTTATCCAATTGAATTGCAGCTTGAGTGATGTATCTTCCATCAGTAAAAAATAGCGATTTGCTAGCAAGTATTATGGCAAAACCATTGGAACCACCAAAGCCAGTAATAAATTCTAATCTTTTTGCATGAGCTGGAGTATATTCACTTAAATACTCATCACTGGTTGGGACAATATAACCGCTAATATTATTTTGTTTAAATAATTCTAATAACTTATCTATTTTGTTCTTGATCATCAATTTTCCTTAATTAAATTTAGCCATTCTTGTTCTGAAATAACTTTCACGCCTAATTCTTCTGCCTTTTTAAGTTTGCCGCCTGCATTTTCACCGGTGACTACTAAATTAGTGGATTTTGTAACAGAACTTGTAACTTTTGCGCCTCTTTTTTCTGCTTGAGACTTAGCTTCTGATCTTGAAATGCTGGATAAACTACCGGTAAATACAATGTTCATATCAGATAAAGAAGACGAAATTGTTGATGATTCAAAATCTCTAATATTAAGTTCATTCATTAATGCTTTTATCGTTTCTATATTTTCGCTACATTCAAAGAAATTTCTGATATCGACAAGCATTTTGGAGCCTATGCCATCTAAGTTATCTAGGGTCTCTGATATTTGATTATTGCCTTTAGCAAGCAAAGTCATTGAATTGAAAAAATTCTCAGCAGTTTTGAATTCCTTTGCTAAAATTTTGGCGTTCATTTCTCCGATATGTCTAATGCCAAGAGAATATATGAATTTATTCAAAGATACATTTCTAGCCTTTTCTATACTAGCATACAAATTATTTACTGATTTTGCTCCCCACCCGTTCATTGTCTCTAGTTTGTTTTCTGATAATGCATTTATTTTTTGTAATTTAAAAATGTCAGGAGCTTTTGTGATAAAATCATTTTCTATCAAGAATTGGGCCTGCTTCTCACCAAGACCATCTATATCTAGAGCATTTTTAGATACTATATGTATTATAGATTCAATAATTTGTTTTGGGCAGTTAAGGCCATTATCACATCGCACTAATACATCTATAAGGTCAAAATGTAATTTAGCACTGCATGACGGACAAAATTCAGGTGGCGCATATTTAACAGAATCACTTTTTCGTTTTGATAAATCTACACCACTAATTTTAGGTATTACGTCGCCAGCACGATGCAAAATTACAGTGTCTCCAATCCTTATATCGAGTTTTTCTATTTCTTGGAAGTTGTGTAATGTTGCTCGTGATACTGTTACTCCGCCAATTTGCAGAGGTTTTAGGTGAGCAACTGGTGTTATGACCCCAGTTCTTCCAACCTGTACAATTACCTCTAAAAGTTGAGTGTGTCCAATTGTAGCTGGGAATTTGTGTGCAGTTGCAAATCGTGGGGTGCGTGCTATGAATCCCAGCCTATCTTGAAGCAAAAGATCATTTATTTTGTATACAGCGCCGTCAATTTCATAAGCTAAAGACTCTCTGATTTTTTTTAGGTCGTTATAAAATTCTAAAATATCTTCAAAATTATGTGCAAGTCTAGAAAGATTATTAGTAGTAAAGCCAAACTCAGTCAATTTAGAAAATAGATCTTTTTGAGTTTTGGCAAATGGTGTAGATGACTGACCAATGGCATATACAAAATACTTCAAGTGACGGCTTGCTGTAATATTAGCATCAAGTTGGCGCAAAGAACCAGCTGCTGCGTTTCTAGGATTGGCAAATTTTGCCTTGCTGGCTTTTTCTTGTAAAATATTTAGCTGATCAAAATCAGCTTTTTCCATATACACTTCTCCCCGGATTTCGAGTAAATTCGGTGCGTCGTCAATTTTATTAGGTAGACCTGAGATAGTTTTAATATTGAGGGTAATGTCTTCTCCAATATAGCCATCTCCTCGCGTTGACCCTGAATCGAGTATTCCATTTTTATACGTTACTGAGAATGAGACACCATCTATCTTAGGTTCGCAAAAGAAGTCAGGAAACTTATCAGTATTTAGAAAGCGCTTTGTTTTATCAATAAAATCAGATACATCATCTTGTGTAAAACAGTTTCCAAGTGATAGCATTGGCATTAAATGCTGATGTTTACCAAACTTTTGTTGAATTTTTGCGCCAACAGTCTGTGTTGGGCTATCGCTAGTAATTAGCTCAGGATTTTGTTCTTCCAGTTTACTTAAAGTTTGGAAGAGTTGATCGTATTGAGCATCAGATATTGAAGGCGTATTTTCTTCGTAATACTCCTTGTTATATTTTTTTATTAACTTGCGAAGTTGTGCAATTTCTCGTTGTATAGTGATTGAGTGCTTGATGTCGCTCATACAATATCAAGACCAATATCAACTGATTTTGCTGAATGAGTAATCCTGCCAACGGAAATTATATCTACACCTATGGAAGCTATTTCTTCTACTGTATCAAGTGATATATTTCCTGAACACTCAATCACCGCATTATTTCCTATAATTTCTACTGACTCTCTTATTTCTTCAACACTCATATTATCTAGCATTATGATATCCGCACCATATCTTACGGCTTCTTCTACTTGCGTAATGGTATCGCACTCAATTTCTATCTTTGTATAATGAGGGGCTGCAAGTGTTGCCATCTCTAATGCTTTCTTAATGCTACCGCAAATGGCTATATGATTATCCTTAATCAGAATACTGCTATCAAGAGTTAGTCTATGATTGAATCCACCACCACATGTGACCGCATATTTTTCAAGCGATCTTAAGGTTGGCGTGGTTTTTCTAGTATCACAAATTCTTGCTTTAGTACCTTGCACTAGTTTTACAAATTGATTAGTGGTGGTAGCAATTGCGCTTAAATGCTGAAGGTAATTAAGTGTAATTCGCTCTAGTAATAGTATTTCTTGAGCAAAACCATACCCAGTAATTATAGAAGTACTTTCACTAATAAACTCAGAATCATCAAAATGAATTTGATAATCTATCGATGAGTATTTATCAAAATAATATTGCGCTATCTGTGATCCGCATAACACAAGAGGTTCTCTGGCGTTGATAGCAAAGCTCACTTTAGCCTGGTTGTCTATAGTTGCCTGGGAAGTAATATCTCCTTTGGTACCAAAATCTTCTTTGAAACTCCGGTCTAATAAATCACTTATTGTGTTTATTTGTAGTTGCATAATAATCTCACTAAGTAAAACTTATTTACTATGTTAATATATACTATTATTTTTTTTCTGGTAGGCGGTATTAAATAAGGGTAGTAGTGTTCGCCTTATTATGTGAAATTGTGATGCGTTGGAGTGATATAAGATGCATTGGAGCGATGTAGAAAAAATAGCTATTGATTTAGAAAAGCACTATTCAGACGAGGAAATTCCAGAGTTTGATTTAGCTTACCTAGAAGAAATGGTGGTGTCCTTGCCAAATTTTGAGGATCATGAGGGTAAAGCAAATGATGAAACCCTTAATCAGATAATAGAGCATTGGATTGAAATAAGGCATGAAAAATAGGCCTATAATTTATATAAAATTGTCTAATATTCACGGGAGTTAAA
>JAAFHP010000035.1 GCA_013298405.1 Alphaproteobacteria bacterium
TACTAATAATTTTTCGTTGCTCAAGAGTATGATTATTTCCCATGAATCTAAGCACATAATTTTTGCCAGAAAGATTTATTTTAAAAAGCGCATCTGAAGAAAATCCTCCTTTCAAAAGTGAGATTTCTATAGCAGAATCTTTGCTATTTAATTTGCTGCTTTGCAAAGCTTCAGTGAATGATTTCCAGGGAAATTGAGGATGACTTTGCATCATGGAAGTAAATGAATTATTGACTATTGTATGATCATGAGGAGTCTCATCTTGAGACCTATTGCTTGAATGATGATTACTTTCCATATCACTGTTACTTTTCGTGTCCACAGATTTTGCTGGCATTTTTTGCATATGATCAGCTGGCATTTCGCCTCCTCCATGGTGCTGATGAGAGTCAGTATTTGGTACAGACATCACACCTAAGCCATATCGATAAACTGCTTCCGCTCCTTTCCACCCAGTGATCGACAGCAATGAAGTTGCTAACACCAAACAACCTATAAACAATAGATTCTGCTTTTTGTTGTCACGATACAATTTGATAGACCAAAGGGTTAAAATAAGAAAAATAGAAGCAGTTACAAATGCCCAGTTTCGATGATTTGTCATAGCTGCGTGCGACGGCTCATCGTGAGCTACGGTGTTATAAGCATAAAAACCTGCAGCAACAGTTACAAAAGTAAACAGACATCCTAACCATAAATTAATATAGCCGACTTCTAAGATTTTTGATTTAAAATCATTTTTGATGAATAGACTCCCCACGATTAACATTGTTGCTACAGAAAATAAAGAAATCGTAAAATGAACGAAGATCGGATGCCAATTTGGTATAATTTCCGGTAACATAAATACTCTCCCTGTATTAAAATCTTAAGGCTAGACCAAGTCCGAATCGCTCTCTTGAATCATAATTGCCTGAAATATAGAGCTGTTTTGTTATGGCGTAAGTCAGTCCAAGTGTGTATTCTTTTTCCGTATTCCATCGCCAATCAAAGGATACTTTGTCTGTCAATTGATGCTCGTTGCTTAAACCAAAACGTAGCTTGCCTTTTGTATTGATTCGTAAATCAGCTTTAATCAATAATGGTAAGGTGTAGGTTGCACCAAAAATACCACGGTTAGATATTTCTCCATCTTCTCTTTTAAACTTACCGCCTACATAAAATCCTAGAAACTGAGATACATATCTTTGGTAAATCAGTTCCCCTTCATAATCTTTTTTGTAGTTATGACGAAAATCTGCAATAAAATTATCATTATTTCTCATGAGCTTTGTTGTGGCGTTAGTAAAATTAGAATATCCTTCTAATCTGGTTGCATTAAACCATATGTTGCCATGTTCTGATGAGTGATCTCCTGCATGGTCCATAAGTGCTGGATCATGTTTTGTTCCCTCATAATGGATAATTCCGCCCATACCTAACTTCATGTGATAAAGATTATGGCAATGGAAAATCCAATCTTTT
The DNA here is from genome assembly GCA_013298405.1 of Alphaproteobacteria bacterium. GTDB lineage: Bacteria > Pseudomonadota > Alphaproteobacteria > Rickettsiales > Rickettsiaceae > Megaera_A. Next base: position 1,465 of record JAAFHP010000035.1, read on the forward strand.
TCCTCATTAGCATTAAATTCAATTTCTACGGTTTCAAACGGGGGTACGTTTACAGTATGTTTTAATGGACTATGATTTCCCTGGCCGTTTAACACCCTGAAAAAATGCCCATGTAAATGGATGGGATGATTCATCATCGTTTCATTAACAAGGATAAATTTGATGGTTTCTCCTTTTTTGATCACGATTTCATCCGCAGCATACATTGGTGTATCGTTGATAGACCAAACATATCTTTCCATTGATCCAGTTAACTTTAGTGTCATAACTCTAAATGGCTGATGTTTTGGCAATGTAGTGATGGTTAGAGATCTAACGGGCTTGTAATTGCTTAAATATTCCACATGGGGCAATGGTTTGTCTTGTTTCTCCATAGGTTTATCTTGCACTTTCATAGAGATATGATCAGGGCTTTTCATATTTTTCATTCCAGCATGATCCATGCCAGACATATTCATGGAGTTCATATCATGCTTAGCCATTTTTACATTATCTGAAGCGCTCGACATGTCCATAGAGGCATGACTAGTATTGCCACCCATACTACTATGATCCATCCCTCCCATCATATCCATGAGAACCAAATTTGGTTTTGGATATGTAGATACAGGAAGTAAGTTTCCATGACCAATATGAGCTACAGCATAACCGGTGCCATCTTCTGCTGATGCTCTAAATTCGTACGTTTTATTTTCTGGGACAATAACAATAACATCATAGGTTTCAGCCATAGCTATTCGTATTTTTTGAGCTGTGAACGGGTCGACTTTTGCCCCATCAGATTCAATAACTTTCATTGGTCCACCTGAATACTCAAAAATGAAGTATGATGAAGCTGCTGCATTAATAATTCTTAGCTTCACTCGCGTACCTGGTTTGGCATAGCTGAGAAAGGAAGATTTTTTGCCATTAATCAAAAACGCGTCATACCCGATATCTGACATATCCATAGGCCCCATACGCATCCAGGCATTATTGATTCTAATTTTTACAGCTTCAGCGCCATTTTCTAAAACCTTGAGCCAAGACTGAACGGAATCTTTTTTAAGGGCATAATAATCAGAGTCTTTTTTGAGATTAGCTAAAACTTGGTCAGGGTTTTCGTCTGTCCAGTCGGATAAAACGAGCACATGTTCTTCATCATAATCTTTTACCTCATGCTCAGGATAAAAAACTAGAGAACCATAAACACCTTGCTGTTCTTGTAGTGCAGAATGGGCATGATACCAATATGTTCCACTATGTTTGATAGGAAATTCATAGGTGAAAGTTTGTCCTGCTTTAATAGGTGGGCTATTTACATAGGGAACGCCATCCATGTTATTTGGAACAAGTACACCATGCCAATGTATTGAAGTGTCAAGATCTAAATTATTTATAACATCTACCCGTAATGTATCCCCCACCGTCGCTTTTAGTGTAGGTCCTGGGATTGAATTATTTAACGATAAACCCACAACTTCTTTACCCGAAACATTAACTTTCTGCTCGTGTACATTTAACTTATATTCGATTACTTTTGCATATGAGCTGCTAGTGAATCCGAGTAAAGTAACTGTCACGAGTATTAAATAATGCATAGTTCTTGCCAATTTTTATTTCCAAGCGTCGGCCCTAGCTATTCAAGCTAATGAAGCCTTTCTAGGCAAACAATTTATTTAGATAACGTATATATTGTTAATAAAACTCTCTCCATTCAGCGTAACACGTATTGTATTCATGTCCAGAAATTTCTCGTTTTTCAGGGCCATCCTACCCGTTGCATCCACAATAACGAACCTCAAAATCAGTTTTCAGAAAACTTAAGTCAAAATTAAGGCCCAGGGACATGCGTACCTTTTGCTCGGACGCCTGCACCTTCCTGAAGCCGTGGCGTAAGGAAATTTGAATGCAGGCAGAAACTTTGATACAAATGGGAGTTGTGGGGTGCAATTGGTGATTTTGTGATTCTCCAAGTACGCTAAAGCTTACTATATACTGAGTGATAACTAGCTTTCTGGCTTACCGCCTAAAGCTCGAAGCGCATATGGTGCATTCTAAAATAAACACCTCCAATACTTGAGTGGTGAATGTCAAATAAGAACCATCCTGATTTGGTATACTACACTATCTCTCAGCTAAAACCTGTCTCTGAATTCACTTTTCTGCCCAAATTGAATAGCTGGCATTAGCATCGCCTGGGTGAGATGTTCAGGGATAAAATTACCGAATATTTACTATATGCCAAACTATGAATTATCTCACAACAGTCTTGCACTAATAGCATTATTGATTTAGATTATACCTATGGTTGATATTTATATAATGACATGAATTACTTAAGCAATTTTATTCCTAGTTTTACTGAATGTGAACATTCAACAAAATTACTTGTCAAAATTATAGATATAAACAAGAAACTAAAAACCAAAATTAATCTCACTGATATAGAAAAAGCGATATATTACGCCAAGATTTTTTATAAAGACGACAATACCCCACCCGTTTCGGAACGATTTATTCAAATAATAAAAACCACCCTCATTGTATGTGACTATTGCACTAGAACCGATTTAATTACATCATCTATTATGCAATTTCTTGTGCAAGATGAGAAGCTATCTCTGGACGTAATTGAAGATGCATTCAACCCTTTAATAGCTAGGCATGTATTTGACCTAACTCACGTCAGGTCAAATGAATCACATGCATCTATGCGACAAATACTTGAAAATTTAATAGCCAAACAAAAATATGAGCTATTATTGATAAAGTTATTTGAAGGAATAAGCACCTTGCAATCACTGACAAATAAATCTAATGAAAATAATGATAACCTCATTTCCGAAACACTTGAAACATTTATTGCATTGGCTACGTACCTTGAAATACCAGATGTTAAACGCAAAACGCTTGAATTATGCTTTGACAATCTTGGCATTAAGTCATCACCACGGCAGATTCTTGATCTTTCATTTGAAGATGATTCCCAACCACTTGCTCCAATTTTTCAAAATGTAATAGCCCAAATAAAAATCCAAAACTAACTGGAATCATTATTATCCACAGCCCCCAATTGCCCCAATATTGAACTAAATATACAAGACCAAATGAAGTGATCACGTGCATTAAAGCTCTTGATAATGCAAATAGCCAACTGGCATATGTAAATCGTTTAAATACTGGGAAATATTTTATTAGTATAGGTATAGCTGGAAAAGCATCTGGCCTAAATATAATAAAAAATGACTGAATCAACAATATTTCAAATGCACTTGAAACATTATCGAGCAAATATGGACATAAAATCAGAAAAAACCAAAACACCTTTAGTCTGAACCTTAATATTACTAGAGGGTAGACCCTGTAGCACAGGAAAGTTAATATGACATAACTCACTAAATTCACTGTTGAAACTATAAAATTCTGCTGAATTACCTGCTCTGGACTAAAACCATAAGTATTTTTTAAGATATTAGCGCAATGAGAATATGTAAAATAAAACGATACAGGCCAAGCACACTCCATTAAAAAATAGGCTAAAGCGGTCTTAACACTAACCTTTTCTTGTAATATACTGACGTCAACACGGTTTAAATCAACTTTTTCTTTATTTTGTACAATTTTAAGGGAGTTTTTGAGTTGCTTCTGAGCATCTGCAAACTCTGATGATTCTCTCAAAGACGTTCTTGCCACCATGCCAGTTAGGGCAATAATGGCACCAATCCAGAACGCATTGCGCCAATTCATGCCATATGATGTTACTAAAGCCGCAACTGCTAAGGCAAAAGTTCCACCTAAATTACAAAATGCTATTATCGATGCAACAACAGGGTATTGAATTGGAGGTTTTGTGACTTCCAATAGATAGATTTGAGCACCCATAATCTCTCCCATAGATGACATACCTTGAATTATCCTGCATATTGTCACAAGCCAAGCAGCAGCAACACCAATTTGCTCATAAGTTGGCAAATTAGCCATTACTAGACAAGAAAATGCCATCATAAAAGTAGTTATTATGACAGTAGTTTTTCTACCAATATGGTCTCCAAGCCAACCAAAAAATAATGCCCCTAATGGTCTAAATACAAATGTTGAACAGAACGCAAATGCGCTAAGCAGTGCTGCAGTATGAGCATCCGTTTTAGGGAAAAATAGCTCGTTAAGCAAAACTGCCATATGCACGTACAACATTAAGTCAAAATATTCAAGAAAGGTTCCGATTGATAATAAACTTGTAGCATGTTTTTGTTCCTTGCTAAGAACTGAAATATTATTCTTATTCTCCATATAATTACTGTTGTTTTACTCTATATATAAAATTTTTAAGTTTAGTAGTTATAATTTTTATTCAGTTCTTCATTTAACCTCCTGATCCAAGTTTAATAGAGCTAGGTCTATTAAACTTTAGATAGAATTATATGTCAATGTTAAACTTATAATTGAATATTGTGTTATTATAAGCCAAAGCAAATTAAGAGTATGTTGTATGGTCTAATCAAATCGAATAGAGCATGGAGAAGTTAAACCTATTTAAGTCAAAGTTCTTTCCGGTTGCATACCATCATCTGATACATTACCAAATGATGTAACCTTATCAATAAACTTAACAAGTGCACCATTACCCAAGACATTAGCTGCAGTAATTACTGGGTCAAACAATATATAAAGAGCCGTGATCATCGATATCATATCACTGTTAAAGCCCAAATATTTCTCAAGTATTGGTATCATCACTAGAATACCTCCGCCTGGCACGGCAGCAACCGAAAACTTTGCCAACACAAAATAAATAGAAAAAATCAGATAATTAGATATGCTTGGCTCTTCAATACCAAAGCTTTTAATGACTGCATAAGCAAAAATTGGTATAGCAAAACAATCGCCAATAAGATGAATATTAGCAGTGACTGGCACTATTGCTTTTGCTAAGGATTTATTTTTTGAAATATTTTCAGCTGCTTTTATAGTCAAAGGCATGCTAGCTGCGCTTGACATTGTACTAAATCCACTAATCACAGCTGGTATCATATTTTTTAAATCAGCCAGTAATCTGTTCTTTGAAAAACCACTTAATAGCCAATAAATCAAAGTTATATACAAATATTGTCCACAAATCACGACTAGAAACACTGAAAAATAGTGGCCAATAATTGAAGCAATTACCCCTTCATATTGCATCTTGATTATAAAACCGGAAATAAAAAATGGGATAATATATATGAAATTACCTAAAATGACATTTACTAGTTTATCAGATATTGCTGCTGCTTTAAGAGCAAAATGAGGTTTTAATTTTGCTAAAATTACCCCAAATAATATTCCACACAATATCGCTTGATCATTGCTAATTAAGCTAGGGAAATTAATGCTCCATAAACTGGTCAACCCTTCGGTTTCCGATGGTTTTAACATTGAAAAACTAAGGCCATATATTGCCTCTCCGAGAAAGCGACTTAACAAAGTGGCTGTCAAGCTTGAACTACAAACAACAACAAGCAATATAGCGACCATTTTTGTAGCTTTACTTGCTAAACTTACCATAGTTTTAAATAGTAGAAGAGCAATAATTACTGGCAGTAACATGACTATTATACCTTTAATAGTCATACTTATTGAGTATAAAAATTGCTTGATTATTAGGGGGGCAAAAAAATCTATAACTACACAAGCTATTATAATAAATATCATAATAAACGGCATCTGACGAAACATAATAAAAGTCCTTTTAAATTAAGGTTTTAAGAAAAATGAATTTATAAAAAAGAAGAAATGTGATACTACCGGACACAACCGGTCGTCGTGGTAGAGAAAGTGTTGATATCATTTATTGCCAAAAGCAATTTATACATTTTTATTATACAAGATTATTTATTACATCACTAAGGCAGTTTAGCATAGTGAGAACCATTAAGTCAACATTAAGTCAAATGGTGTACTACTTCTCACTAAATATATCGAACCAATAAAATTTAATTGCTCATTATACTTTATCGACGCTATTATAAAGCAACCACCGACAAAAATACATAAAATGAAATTTGAGCTAAGTATACTATACCAAAAACCTTATATTCAAATTCCTTTTAAAATAGATAATTGGCAACTTGTTAATGCTGTTGAATCATTTTTTAAATTTCTAGAGATTCCTGCAGAAGAAAAGAATTATATCGACACTAAAATATCTCCAATGCATCGAAGAGGAGAACTTGGCTATAGACACAGAGATCCAGCAGATGATATTTACAATGACAGCAAAGACTTTTTTCACTATCACCCAATTGTACAAAAAGAATTTGTCAACTTTATTAATACTAATAAAATAGTTTCTGATTTCATATCGAAAGCCCAACCAATTTGGCAAGCTGTGTATGATACTATCTACGAAATAATGTCTGTATTTGAAAAAGAATATCCAGGAAGTTTAGATAAAATATTTAACTCAAAAGAACCTCATATTGTTCTTAGGTTTTTAAAGTATGAATTTAGTAAATCTAGCCAATATTTAGCTCAACCACATTTTGACTCTGGGTCATTTACTTTAGCTTTAGCAGAAAGCTCCCCTGGCCTTAGAATTGGTACTGGTCCAACTGATCTTGAAATAACAAACCATCAGGATAGTAATGCGATATTTATGGTCTCAAGCAATTATAAAAAAATTGTTGACGATGATAGATTAAAACCTGCCTGGCATGATGTAATCCAAATGGATAAGAGCAAGTTAGGCAAGTCCTTTGCCAGATGGGCTATTGTTGCATTTATTGACGGTCATAGCGTTGAAGCATTACCGAGATCAGAGACTCACAAGTGGTCTACACCAGGTTTATAAAGCGATGGTAAGATTCATGATTAACTTAAGTAAAATAGAACCTGCTGAAGTCAAAGAAAAGAACTAATATAAGCTCCTTTCTTTGACTTGAGTTAAAATTAGTTATGAATTGTCTTTACCTTCACTGACTTCCAGGCCTAAAACTGCGACCACACTCTCTTCTTCTGCTAATAAAGATGGTAATAACTCGGGTTTACTGACTTCCTGACCTAACACTTCCACCACACTCTCTTCCACTAATAACGGTGGCAATAATGCAGGTTTTAATAACTCAGGAGTGTCAAACAAACGTAAAATCTCTTCATCAGTTACCCAAAGTTTATGAGATGCAAACACCCTTCCTACTATTTGAGGGTACGCCTTAGTAATACAGTCAATTGGAGCATAATTTTTACTACCAGAACTTTGCAAGGCATCTATCATCGCCTTGAATAAAAGCACTTGAGCAATTTCTACATTCTCTTTGACAGCACCTAAGTTTCTTCCAAGCTTGCTGGTATAAATTAGTCCAAGATCTGTGAGGTATTCTGGAGAAAAAGTTGTTACTAACGCCTTTTCTACTCCACTACCCCATTGACTACCACTAGATAGTATTTTAACATTGTTTATCTCATTTGCTATTCTGGCTTGAATCACCGGAGACATAGCTTCTTCAACAAATAAATTATATTTACTACCTAGATCTATATTTTGACCAATTAGTTTAGTGGACAACTCAGATGCATTAGGTAGAGTGACTTTTATTACATTCCAATTAACAAAGTATTCTGGATGTGATTGAGCTATATCTCCTACAAGATCAGGGTTCTTTGCTGCAAAAAGCATAGCACAAATAAGATTTGGTTGTACCTCGTGCTCAATTCCATACTGCACAAGACCAAGATTGATCGCCTCAAAGCATAGCATTTTTGCTATCTTAAGATTTGCAGGGGAAAATAATTCTCCGAGTTTTTGAGAAAGATATTCATCATTTACATATCCTGAAACACCTAATTCACGACCTCCAATCGAATGAAACCACAATGAAGTGTTAGCACGGCTACTTATTATATCTAAAGTAGGCTGTAACGCCTTTTGAACGTTATAAGTCTCACGATCAAATTTACCCTGAGATACTATTGCAGTTGAATTAATATCTACAACTTCCTCTAACGCTGCTTGATGTTTCATAACGGTACTTTTTGTGACATCGCCAAACTTTTCAAAGAAATTTGCTGCAATTAATTTAGCTTCTGAGGCACTCTCAGCATTTTTAGTACGCATTGACATATTATACGCTTCTTCTGCAAAATTAAGAGCTTCGATTTGAACATCAATATTCCCAATCTTAAATCCAATTTTTGCTGCCTCTATTAAAGCTTTAATAGTTGAGGGATGATCTGCAGCTAAATTTTTGCTCCTATAATCAACTGAGGTTTTTACCAGCTCATAGGCATCTTTGGTACTGGTACTATTTGATAACAATACAGATACTACGTGACCTACTTCTTTTTCAAGATTTACACAAAATTCATTCTTAGTTACCTCAGTTGTTCTTAGTTCTGTGATATGCTGCATATTCATTATATGATTTGTCCTTTCAAGAAGCTGCAGTGCTTTTTGAAAATTACTATGCTTAATTTGATCCCTTGATTCAGCCATATTTGAGTTAATAATTACGTTTGCCAAGTGATAAGAATAATGTGCTTCCATTATATGGAACTGGTTCGGATCTAAAACTAAGGCTATTTTGTCTAGGATAAAACTCAAAATATCTTGCTGAGTTAACAAGTCTTGATCAAATTGACGTAATAAGTCTGGAATCAATTCATCATATCTTGAAATACTAGTAACATTAAATTCAAATAAATGTTTTTTAAGTAACTTAATATTTTTACCTTGGATATCAATTTTAAGCTTTTCTTGAGCATTTTGGAGTTTTACTTTTTTCTTAGACATAACTAAAACCTCTTTTTTTGATTAACTAGTAAACCGTTTTTTAATTTTGCTATAAAGTTTCTTTATCTGCAACAAATAAAAATAAAAAGCTGAAAGATACACAATATAAGACAATGCTAAACTTAAGAGTACGATTGTTACAATTAATGATAGAATCTATACAAGCACAAGATGAAGTATGGCACTATACTAATAGCATTACCTCCACAGTGCCCAGATGGCTGCACTAGCTATTATCATAATAAATGCCCCTATTACCATAGGGGATGGTATGTAATAATATAGAGTCAAACAGATTGCAGGCGCCATTTTACCTATAGTTGCAGAACCAATAGATCCGCTGATTCCTACTATCAGATATTTTTCCCTACCTTTTATTAGATCATTACACCACAAATTTATCTTACAACAAAAAGCAATGCCGATTATTATTATCCATAATTTTACGGCTACTAAATAAGCAAATGATGCATTGTTTGCGAAATATAACATCGGTAGAGATGGTATGAATAGTGACATTGCACAACATAACAAAGTGTTTTTTGCACTGCTTTTCAGCAGGAAATGACCGACAATTGGCAGAAGAAGCATATCTAAAACAAGTAAAATAGTGTTAGAAGTCATCATGTCTTCGAGAGTAAACTCAGTAAAATTTGGAATCAAGTTATTCATTACGATGAAAGGTATAGAGTAAGTGATATAAGAAAAGCCAGAAACTATTGCAATGCGAAATAAAATGATTTTATTTTTCCAAAGAGTATGAAAAGAGGTGAAAATATGGCTATGGATGTAGGGTAAATGCTTTTTATTAAAAGAGATTGAGTTTGTCATGCCTTGCCCCATATTTCGTAATTTATAACCAAACAAAGCACATAACCCTCCGATAATAAAACATAGGCGCCAGTAAGGTTGCTCCATAGGTAATACAAGAATGCTAGTACTAGCAACCGACGCCAGAACAATTCCTACCATTGAAGATGTTTGATATAGATAGGAATTTTTATTTGATTCAAAATTGCTTCGGTCAGATAAAATAAATAATTTTGCTATCGTCATTTCACCTGCAGAACAGATCCCAGAAAGAGAGCGAAGTATTATAAGTAATATAGGAGCGCTAATCCCTATATGCTCATAAGTAGGTAAAACCCCAAAAGCTGCAGTAGTAACTGCAACACCGATAAGGGAGTAAGATAGGCTTAGCACAGGACCAGAAGATAGAGCAATAGCTCCGAAAATGTATGAACCAATGGGTCTGGTAACTATAGTAGTTGCCAATACGCTATATGCGAGAATTAGTGAAATTAATGGATCAGAACTGGGGAAAAAACCTGCAGCAAATATTGGTGCTAAAAAACCATATAACGCAGTATCAAAGTGGTCTATAGTATTTGCAATTAGTATAGAATAATCCCTTTTTGATAAATTTTTCATTGTTACATCTCGTTTGAAGATTAATAATGTAAAATTTACCAGGGAGCATGACTATCACTGCTCCTGAAGATACTTCAGTGAAATGCATCTCCACACCTGTTTAACTACAACCTCCCTTCGCAGGCATTATCCTGTGCAGGTTATGAGGGTATATCTCAGCCCTAAATTTACATTTAGGACACCCCTGGTAATTTTATGCTAGGCTAGCATAGGCCACTCATTTATACAACCAATTAGACTGAATAATACAATTTCCTTATACCAACATAATTTCTATCCGGGAACACTACTTTTTGTACAAGTGCTCAAGAATTTCTTTGTCATCAATACCGTTATTTTTGGTTTTAACTAAGTATTTCTTCACTAAATCAAGCACTTCATGAGTGAATTCAGATTGCATTCTAGAGCTTGCTTTTTGAGTTTCATGCTCTATTGATTTAATTGCCGATTCTTTTTTACGCTCTAAAATATCATTGATTTCCTTGTTTCTTATTTCTACATATCTTTCTATACTATTTTGAGCGTTGGATAATAGATCCGTCTTCTTTTTTTCAAAATTGTTTAATTCACCTTCTACGCTATTTAGTAATTGTTTTGCTTCAGATCTTACTTTCTCACTTTCACTTAGCGTTTGTTTTATTTCTTTAATTCTAGCATCTAGTGAAGCAATAATAGCTTTTTTAACTGGCCTAAATGCAAGGTAAATGAAGATAATAAAACAAATTGCTATAACAAAACTTTCATCAAAAATATGCATCATTTTGTTTTCTCATAGATTTCTTTAAGCAAAGTTACATCAGCATTTTTTTTGGTGATTCGTCCAATAATAAAGGCTGCAAGATTTATACAATAAGGTGGTTGTTGAGATTTAAAATTTTCAGAGTATCCCTTGATTTCAACTAAAGCCTTTTCACTTTTTTTCTTAAGAGATATAGATAAATTATTTTTTTGCTCTGTAAAATGTCTCTCTAATAGTTCAGACGCTTGCCTATTTAAGTCTTCAACATGCGTATTTACCTCATCAATCTTTTTATCTCTTTGCTCTTGCATAGCTCTTGCTTTATCACTAAGTGCTTTTGCCTCAGAGATGTTATCATCTACAAAACTATGTCTTTGAGTCAATATCAATTGAGCTTTTGGTGCTATGACTTTACTGACCAAAAAATACAATATTGTAAAAACTACTATCAGCCAAAATATTTGCGAGCTGAAGGACGAAACATCAAACTGAGGCATGAAACAACTCCTGATTAATATTTATGTAAATATTAAGAGCATTGCTATAACAAATGAGAATAGACCCATCGCTTCAGCAAGACCAGCACCAATGAATGCCATTCTTTGTAGTTGGTCTCCTGCAGATGGGTTTCTAGCAATAGAGTTTAGCAGAGAACCAAAGATGTTACCTACCCCAATAGCTGCCCCTAGCATACCAAATGCCATTAGACCAGCGCCTATAAATTTAAAAGCCATTGCTTCCATAATCTTACTCCTTAAAGTTAAATTAAACACATTATGATTTACTCCATCTTCCCCGGTTAAATCATAACTTACCAAAAGTTAACCCACTAATGTAAGTTAACTGCATCATTGAGGTATACACAAGATAATATTGTAAAAATATATGCTTGTAATACTGCAACGAATATCTCAAAACCTATCAGAACCACAATAAAAGGTATAGGTAATATTTTTATATAAATAGCCATTGAAACAACAAAGCCCGCCAGCACCTTAAGTAGCACATGTCCTGCAACCATGTTGGCTGCTAGTCGGAGTGATAGGCTAACTGGTCTTGCTAAGTATGCAAATAATTCAATTACTACCATCAACGGCGCGAGCCACCAAGGGGTTCCTCTTGGCAAAAATAAAGAGAAAAAATGTAGGCCATGTAAATATATGCCTAAAAATGTAATAAACAGGAATATAGTGATAGCCATAGCAAAAGTTACAGAAATATGACTTGTAACCGTAAAACCATAAGGTATCATTC
>JAAFHP010000036.1 GCA_013298405.1 Alphaproteobacteria bacterium
ATTTAACTGAAACTTACGCCTTCTTCTTAGCTTTTTGATCCTTAAGGGCGCTATATATGGTCATTGCTTGAGTAATGAGATTACTTGGAGAGTTAACATCAAGCGGGAGTAGGACAGTGTTAGTTTCTTTTGCTAGTTTTCCAAAGGCGTCTATATATTGCTGTGCAACTTTTAATGACGCTGCATCATGACCACCTTCGGTTTTAAGAGAAGCTGCAACAGCGTTGATTCCTTTTGCGGTTGCATCGGCTACAAACAATATTGCTTCTGCCTCACCTTTTGCTCTATTAATTTGATCTGTATACGCAGCCTCTGAGCTAAGCACAACTTGTGCTTTTTCTCCTTCTGAGATATTAATTTGTGATTGTCTTTGTCCTTCTGATTCTAAAATTTTAGCTCGTTTTTGTCTTTCAGCAGCTACTTGCAATTCCATTGCTTCAAGAATGGTTGCAGGTGGCTGAATATCTTTGATCTCATAACGCATGCACTGTATACCCCAGTTGGTAGCTGCTAGATTGATAGAAGATACTATTGCGTGATTCAGAGTATCCCTTTCTTCAAAGGTCTTATCCAGCTTAAGTTTTCCTATTTCAGATCGCATAGTGGTTTGGGCTAGCTGTGTAATAGCATAATATGGATTTTCCACTCCGTAAGATGCGGCTATAGGATCAACTATTTTAACATAAAGAACCCCATCAATGAGTAGAGTTACATTGTCATTAGAGATAGCTGCTTGCGCATGAACATCAACTGCTTGTTCCTTAAGAGTGTGCTTGTATGAAACTTTTTGGATAATTGGGATGATAATATTGAGACCTGGCTCTAAAACTTTATCATATTTACCAAGCATCTCTAATACCCAGGCTTGTTGTTGCGGTACTATTTTCACCATAGAGACTACGGTAATAATGACGATTACGCCGATAGCCAGCAATATTATATCCATATATGTATCAATCCTTTTTTAATATTTTCTGTTCATTTAATAATTGAAATTTTAGCAATCTTATTAAATTAAACAAATTATCTGCATCTAAAATTAAGTCTATTTTCGATTGAATAGGGGATTTGTTACACATTTATCACTTGACTGAGGAAAATATTGGCATTATTCTCCATATTGGACCACAAAATCCCATGTTAACCCATTTTTTACCATTTTGGTATTAAATGTACAAAGGGGGGATATCGGATTTTTGTAATATTAATATTGGAATATGAATATTTTTCTTTCGAAATATCTAAATAAAATCGACTCTAAGGGTAGGGTCTCAATACCTGCTGGTTATAGAGCAGCACTTTCTAAAGAGAATTTTAATGGCGTGATCATTTATCCATCTTTTAAAAATAAATGCATAGAGGCATGTAGCATGTCTCGTCTTGAGGAATTGAGTAAAATTATCCAAAGTCTAGATCCATACTCTGCAGAAAGAGATGCATTTGAGACCGTTGTTCTTGGTGAAGCAGTTCAGTTGCAGTTTGATAATGAAGGCAGAGTCACTCTGCCTATGCACCTTATGAAGCATAGCGGTATATCAGGCCAAGCATGTTTTGTTGGCAAAGGATTAGTTTTTGAGATTTGGAATCCAGATAGTTTTGAAGCTCACCTGAAATCAGCGCGAGAAATTGCTGAAACCAACAGGTTGATGTTGAAAAATACCAATAGTGGGATGTAAGGATTATGAATGCAATCGTACATGAGTCAAATAAATATTCGCCCCACATGCCAGTGTTACTGCGTGAGGTAGTAGAATCTCTACAAATTAACGTTGGTAAAGATTACTTAGACTGCACTTTCGGTGCTGGTGGTTATTCTAGTGAGATACTTGCAAAAGGTGGAGCAGTTACTGCGTTAGATCAAGACCAATATGTTGAGAGGTTTGCTCTTACATTATCAGAGAAATATGGTGAAAGATTCTCCTTTGTTCACACCAATTTCTCTGATGCTTGTATTAAACTATCGGGTATGCAGTTTGATGGAATAGCGCTTGATTTAGGGGTTTCATCTATGCAGCTTGATCAAGCAGAAAGGGGATTTTCATTCCTTAGAGAAGGTCCTTTAGACATGCGAATGGGAAAAGATGGGATGAGCGCGGCAGATTTCATTCAAAATGCATCTGAACAGGAAATTGCAGATGTGATTTATAAATATGGTGAAGAAGTTCAGTCTCGAGCTATTGCTAAAAGCATTGTGTCGTACAGGCAGCAAAGTAGTATCGATACAACAACAAAGCTTGCGGAGATTATAAGAAGTGCCAAGCATTTTAAAGGCGAGAAAATTGATCCTGCAACTAAGACTTTTCAAGCTATTAGAATATATATTAATGATGAGCTAGGTTCATTAGAGAGATTTCTTGAGCAAGTGCCAATGCTCCTAAAGCCTGAGGGTAGATTAGTCATCGTTACTTTTCATTCTCTAGAAGATAGTATTGTAAAAAATTATTTCAAAAATCATGCAGCAAAAAAAGTTGCAAGGTCGAAATACTCAAGCATAAAAGAGACACTTGAGCCAGGAGTATGGCTGAAAATAATTACCAAAAAACCAATAGTACCTTCAAGGGAAGAAGTTAAAAATAATATTAGATCTAGATCAGCAAAACTAAGAGTTGCTGAAAAGATAGGAGGTGAATATGTTTCTTGAACGATCGCCGGTATATGTAATATTGTTGATATTTATCGGGGCAATATATTCGTTGTTTACGATTAAGGACAATGTAATGAATATCAGATCTGAACTTGGTGAAGTAACCAAACAGATTCAAGATGAGAGCGATAAGATACATTTATTAAAAGCAGAACTTGCCTATCTTACATCGCCTTCAAGGCTCAAAGCTCTAAATGATCAATACATTAAGTTATCAGACACAATGCTAGCCCAGATGGAAACTGATGATAATAAGGTGGAGGGTGTTAATGACTCTACAAAATTGCTAGCAAGTACCAAGATCAGAAGTGAAGACACTAAGTGGCGATTTAAGAAAGGGCCAAGTAAGTATGTAACTATGGTTTCTGGTAAAGGGGATAAAAGCGCGAAGTGACAGCACTATTCTGCTCCACAAATAAACTTATCGCAAAATTGATAAAAATAAGATATATAAACTTTATCATAAAAAGTTAATTTTCCGATGATGGACAATAAAATCCAAACTGAAAGCAGAAGAATTGTTCAAAATAAGAATGTCGTTAGGGCGTTTCTAAAGAAGATAGTTTATACACTTTTATATTTGCGTCTTATGCTGTTAATGCTGCGGCATAAGCTGGTAGTTAAACCAGGTTTTAAGAGCACCAATAATAATATAGCACATACGACTCTGTCACTAAGATCTTTATTTCAGTGGGAATTCACTCATTATGTAGCGACCACTAGAATATATGTAGTTATTGTTGGTTTTAGTTTATTGTTTCTGATTATATCAATGCGTCTTTTGCTTGTAGCAACAACTGATTTTTCAAAACATAATAAATCAGCTGTAAGTAACTCTGTTCACCGCTTGGATATTACGGATAGAAACAATAATCTTCTTGCTGTAAGTCTGCCTGGATCATCATTGTATGCAAATCCCAAAAAGGTTATAGATCCTGAAGAATCAGTAGGTAAACTTATTTCTGTCATCCCAAGCCTAGATAAAAATAAGATATTAGCTGACTTAAAGAGTGGTAAAAATTTTGTGTGGATTAAGAGAGATTTAACTCCCTCTGAGCATGAAAAGATATTTAACATTGGTATGCCTGGTTTTGGGTTTGAGAGAGAGCAAAAGCGTATATATACTTATGGTAATCTTTTGTCACATGTAATTGGTTATGTTGGCAGAGATTTGGATGGTCTAGCAGGGGTAGAACAATATTTTGACAAGTTCTTAACTAATCAGCAAGAGGCAGTTGATAGATCAGCTATGGGCAATGCACTGCAATTATCTATTGATGTAAGAGTACAGAATATCCTTAGTGAAGAAATGGATAAAATGATGGATAAATTTAAGGCAAAAGGTGCTGCTGGAATAATTGTTGACCCAAATAATGGTGAAATCTTAGCTCTTGTTAGTAAGCCAGATTTTGATCCTCATAATCCTGGATCAGCTAACCATGATCAGTTATTTAATATAGCAACTCAAGGAGTTTATGAGCTTGGCTCAGGAATGAAGGGATTAACTATTTCAGTTGGTCTAGATTCAGGTGCTACATCAATTTATGATGCATACGATCTAACATACTTTAAAGTTAAAGGTAAGGTGATAAAAGATGATTATCGCCCCATGAAAGGGTGGCATTCAGTGCCGCATATTTTTTTGAAATCAAGTAATATAGGTGTTGGACAAATAGTCTTGGAAATAGGCAAAAATACTATGCAGGAATATTTGCGCAAACTAAAACTCCTTGAGCCACTTGATATAGAGGTGCTAGAAAGAGCAAAACCACTATATCCTAATTTTTCAAGATGGAATGACCTTAGTTTGGTGACTATGTCGTATGGGTATGGATTGTCAGTGAGCCCAGCTCATTTTATACAAGCTATGATTCCTATAGTTAATGGAGGAATCATGTACCCTTTGACTCTTATCAAAAGAAACCCTAAAGAAAAATTAGAAGGGACAAGAGTTTTTAAGGAAAAAACTTCCCTTGATATGAGAAAATTATGGAGATTAGTGGTTACTGATGGAAGCGGCTCCAAAGCAGAAGTTAAGGGTTACTATGTTGGTGGAAAAACCGGTACAGCGGAGGTTGCTGAAAATGGCAAATATGCAAAAAATCGTAGGATTTCTTCCTTCTTTGGGGTATTACCCGCTACAAACCCTAAGTATATCATATATGTTGTTTATAGAGAACCAGTTGGAATTAAGGAAACATTTGGGTTTGCAGGAGGTGGGTGGACTGGCGCTCCAACAGTGGGCGCAGTATTTAAGCGTTTGATTTCTTTATACGGAATTAATAAGCTTGATGAAGATAGTCCTGAAGTTAAGGAGCTGAACAACATTGAATATAAAATTAGAGATGAAACTTAAACTTGAGAATTTAGACAGTACAAAGTTAACAATGTTGCTTTTGACTCGAGGCTTGTGTCTGCTGGTGATGTTTTTTTTGCAATTAAAGGTAATGACCAAGATGGTAATTTATTTATTGATCAAGCTCTAAGTAAAGGTGCCGTATTAGCACTTACAGATACTCCATCTCTTGAAAGAAATAGAGTTATTTACATTGATAATATAAGGTTAGCACTAGCTATAGCTGCACGCATTTTTTATCCACTATGCCCTGATAATATAATAGCAGTGACAGGTACAAATGGTAAAAGTTCAGTAGTTTCATATGTACATCAAATCTTGTGTCATCTTGGATATAATAGTGCATCACTTGGAACATTAGGTCTTGAGGTAAACAAGAAAATTGATCGTATGCCGCAATTAACAGAGACTACAGCTGATCCAATATCATTAATGAAAACACTGCACTTACTCAAAGAAAATGGAGTTGATTATGTTGTATTTGAGGCATCTAGTCATGGAATTGATCAAAATAGATTAGGAAACTTACAAGTATCAACAGCAGCTTTTACTAGCTTTTCTCAAGATCATCTAGATTACCATGGGACAATGGAGAAATACTTAGAGTCTAAAATGCAGTTGTTTATTGATCATCTTAGAAAAAGTAAGGAAGCGGTAATTGTCAAAGATAGTTATTTTGACAAAATAAGATCAACTCTTGATCTTCATAAGATTAGCTATACTAGTGTTGGTCAAGGGGCAGATATAAACATTTTAGACTGCAAGCAATCTATTTACGGGCAGGGGGTTAAGTTTAGTTTTGTATCAAAGGAATATAATTTTAAAACAAAAATTATTGGTTCTTTCCAGGCATCTAATCTTCTTATTGCGGCAAAATTAGTTATAAATTTAGGGATGAATTTTGACCGAGTTATAGATATTCTTCCTAAACTGATTGCAGTTAAGGGACGCCTGGAAAGGGCTACAGAGATTGACGCTACCTATCATGTTTTTATTGATTATGCTCATACTCCTGATTCACTATTAAAGTCATTAGTTGAGCTTGGTAAAATCAAACCACAAGAAGGAAGATTAATTGTTGTTTTTGGTTGCGGAGGTGATAGAGACAAAACTAAACGACCATTAATGGGCAAAATAGCCACAGAAAATGCAGATATAGTTATAATTACGGATGATAATCCGCGTACTGAAGATCCAGAGGCGATAAGATCTGAAATTGCTCAAGGGGTACAAAGTGCTTCAATAATGATTGGAGATAGAAAAGAGGCTATTTATTATGCAGTTAATTTGCTTTCAAAGGGTGATGTGCTACTAATTGCTGGTAAAGGGCATGAAAGTTATCAGATTATTGCTGATAAAAAAATAGATTTTAGTGATCTGCTTGTTGCAAGAGACGCAATAAAACTTGCTAGAAACTGATATATAAAGATGGTATATATAAAACTATTTATAACGAGAGATTAATATGATCTGGACAAGTAAAGAATTAGAAAAAGCGCTATCGGTTAAACCATCTATTAGTGGAGAGTTTGGCAAAGTACAATTCAATTCAATAGATATCCAAAAAAATGATATTTTTATTGCGTTGAAAGGTAATAGAGACGGGCATGATTTTGTCAAAGATGCTTTGGATAGGGGAGCTAGTCTTGCTATTGTTACAAAATACGTTCAAGGAGCTGATCAATCAAAGCAGCTGCAAGTTGAAGATACTTTTGAAGCTTTAATGGATCTTGCTGAGTATAAGAGAAGAAATGCTAAAGCAAAATTTATTGCAATCACCGGAAGTGTCGGTAAGACCAGTACCAAAGAAGCAACGAAGATTATGCTAAGTGCCTATGGTAGAACTCATGCTAGTCATGGTACGTTTAATAATCATCTCGGTGTTCCTTTATGTCTTGCTTCTATGCCAAATGATTCAGAATATGTTGTAGTTGAGATGGGAATGAGTAAGAAGGGAGAATTAAGTGAATTAAGTAGGCTAGTGATACCTGATGTATCTGTGATTACAACGGTATCAGAAGGTCATATAGAATTCTTTAATTCAGTGGAAGAAATTGCTGATGCAAAATGTGAGATATTTGAAGGTATGGATATTAATGATGGTATAGCTATTGTAAATAGAGATATATCTACATACGAAAGATGCTTGCAAAACATTGATCGAGCAGGAATGCAAAATGTTCAAACATATGGTAAAAGACTTGATTCAGGAGTGAGATTTGTATCTAGTGTTGTTACAGGAGATAAAATTAAACTTGCCTATAGTATTAGTGGCAGGGAATATGACTTTATAATGCCAGTGCTGCCTATACATCTTGCTCGGAATTTCGCAGCAGCATTAGCGGTAGTTAGGGCGTTAAAACTTGATCCTGAGCCAGCAATTGATGCTATATCTACGTTTGAACCACTATTAGGCAGGGGGAAGCTTGTATCAAGTAGAAAGGGGGCAAAAGAGTTCAAAATTATTTGTGACTACTATAATGCCAACCCTCAGTCCATGGTAGCGGCGCTTGAGTATATGACTATACTTGATTCAAGTAATAAAATCGCTATTTTAGGGGATATGGCAGGTCTTGGTCAATTTTCATATCAACTGCATATGAGTATTGTTCCACACATTAAAGATATTGGATTAAGAAAGTTATTCCTGGTGGGCGACAAAATGAAAACTATCAGAACAGAATTCAGTGATGATGTAGAAGTTTTTTGTTTTGATGATGTAGAATCTCTTTGTAACAATATCGATCAGTATTTAACTGGTGGTGAGCTCGTATTGATTAAAGGGTCAAGAGTAATGAAGCTTGAAAAAGTTGCCAATAAGCTTGGAGTAGAAAATGCTTTTTAATTTACTTGCTCCATCGGCTCATTCTAGCCATTTAGCAAATTTATTTACTTATATAACTTTTAGAAGTGTGCTTGCAATAGTGCTGAGTTTGGTTATCACGTGGGTTATTGGTCCAAAAATAATCAGATATCTTCGCATGATCCAGAAACATGGTCAACCGATCAGAGATGATGGTCCTCAAAGTCATTTTAGTAAAGCTGGGACGCCCACAATGGGTGGTTTAATGATTATAGGATCAACTTTTTTCACAACCGTTCTACTTGCTAATCTATCTAATCCTTATGTGTGGATTGTACTTTTTGTTCTAATTTCATTTGGTGCTTTAGGTTTTTTAGATGATTACAAGAAAGTTAGTAAAAATAATTATAAAGGTATAAATGGTAAGACAAAATTGATCATTCAATCTCTTGTAAGTTTTGTAACATGTCTTGCTATAATGTATTTCACACCAACGAATTCTACAATATTATCTTTTCCATTTTTTAAAACCCTTGTAATAGATCTTGGGTATTTTTATCTACCCTTTGTGATGGTAGTGATAATTGGTTCTTCTAATGCGGTAAATCTTACTGATGGTCTTGATGGTTTAGCAATTGGAACTATAATAATTGCTACATCTGCTTTTGCTATCATATGTTATCTTGTGGGAAATACTATATACTCTAGCTATTTACAAATTACTCACGTTTCTCAAGTTGGAGAATTAACAGTTTTATGTGCAGCGATTATTGGAAGTGGGTTGGGTTTTTTGTGGTACAACTCACAGCCTGCAGAAGTGTTTATGGGAGATACTGGTAGTCTTGGGCTTGGAGGTGCGATTGGTACAATAAGTGTGATTACCAGACATGAGCTAGTGTTATGTATCATTGGAGGAATATTTGTTATTGAAACATTATCTGTAATAATTCAAGTTGCTTACTTTAAGAGAACAGGTGGAAAAAGAATTTTTCTGATGGCACCGATTCATCATCATTTTGAAAAAAAAGGATGGCCTGAGTCAAAAGTGGTAATTAGATTTTGGATTTTAGCAATTATTTTTGCTCTGATTGGACTTTCATCTCTTAAGCTTAGGTAGATGTAATGAGAGGTGATAATCACAAAAGACCCATAGAATTTGGTGATGGAAATAGCCTTAAAGTATTCAAAGTTTTTAAGACTATTCAAGGCGAAGGGCCTAACGTAGGTGTTCCTGCAGTTTTTGTAAGACTTGGAGGGTGTAATCTAGCCTGTAATTTCTGTGATACTGATTTTGATGATTTTGAGGAAATTACAATCAATCAAATTCTTGCTACTGTACTGAAATTAGCAACAGATAAAATCAAACTAGTGGTGTTAACTGGTGGCGAGCCATTGAGGCAAAATATATATTCATTATGTGAATTAATAATAATGAATGGTTTTAAAGTTCAGATTGAAACTAATGGCACTATATACAGAGATATACCACAAGATGTAGAAATAATATGTTCTCCTAAGGCGACAAACGGAAAATATTCACCTATTAGAGAGGATTTTTTACCCAAAATCTCGGTGTTTAAGTTTCTTGTTTCAGATAACATACAGGAATATGCCCT
Source organism: Alphaproteobacteria bacterium (assembly GCA_013298405.1). Lineage (GTDB taxonomy): Bacteria > Pseudomonadota > Alphaproteobacteria > Rickettsiales > Rickettsiaceae > Megaera_A. Next base: position 9,420 of record JAAFHP010000036.1, read on the forward strand.
AATACCAGACGTTGGACAAAGGATGTACAACACACCTGTGTTGGTACAACCTATGGACCAATTTAATAACGATCTTAATCAACGTAACAAAAGACTTGCAGTTGAAATAGCAGTGAATAATGGTTATCGTTTATCTTATCAAATACATAAAGAGCTTAAGATAGAATAGGAGCAAAAATAAAATGAAAGTTGTTGTATTAGCCAGTGGCGGGCTTGATTCTTCCACAATAATTGCCATGCTCGATCAAAAAGAATATCAGATTTATGCTCTGAGCTTTAATTATGCACAGAATCATCAAATAGAAATTGAAAAAGTCAGCAATTTTATCAAAAATTATAATGTAGTTGAGCATAAAATAGTCAATTTGGACTTGTCGGCTTTTGCTAATTCAGCTTTGGTGAGTAAGAATATTGAAGTGCCAAAATACATGTCTGCTAAAGAAATAGGTAATAATATTCCTGTGACTTATGTTCCGGCAAGAAATACAATTTTCTTAAGCTATGCTTTAGGCTATGCAGAAGCTGTTGGAGCACAAGAAATATACATTGGCGCGCATGATATGGATTCAGCGAATTATCCGGACTGTAGGCTTGAATATATTGAAGCTTTTCAGAAAATGGCTAATTTAGCAACCAAGAGAGCGGTTGAAGGTGAGAAAATTATTGTTAAGGCGCCATTAATTAAAATGTCTAAGTCAGATATAGTTGCCATTGGTATGAGATTAGGTGTTGATTATTCTAAGACTATTACGTGCTATGACCCTTCTCTTGAAGGGCTTTCATGTAGGAAGTGTCATGCTTGTTTGGTAAGGATTGGAGCTTTTGAAGCTAATAACATTGCAGATACTGCTAAATATGTGGAGCTAGTTTAAATGAATACTAGTTATTTTTTTGCTCCATTTCCTGTGCTTGATCTTAAAGATATTGTGCTGCGTGAGATCACAAGTGGCGATGCTCAAGATTATTTGGATTATATGAGTCGCAACGAAATGGAAGGCTTTTTGACCGAACAAAATAGGCCACAAAGTTTAGAAAAAGCAAAAGAGGAGGTCGAATACTGGGGTAGTTTGTTTCCAACAAAAAGAAGTATTTATTGGGGAATAGCTTCAAAAGAGTCGAATAAGCTAATTGGGACAGCTGGCTTTAATCATATTGCATTTACACATTCCAAGGCAGAGATTAGTTATGACTTAAGTCCAGATTTTTGGGGTCAAGGAGTGATGCTTAAGTCGATAAAAGCTATCCTTAATTTTGCGGATGCTGGTCTTGAATTAGTAAGAGTTCAGGCAACAGTAATAACAGATAATCAGAAATCAATAAATGTTCTTGAGCGTTGCGGTTTTATTCAAGAAGGAATCATGAAAAAATACGAAATGGTCGAAGGAGAACATAAAGATTACTTTATGTATGCTAGGGTGAACTGACTTGTATATTAACAACTAGCTTGAATTGGTACAAAGTAGTCACTATGTACTCCAGCAATATTGAGAGCCTTTAGCCACTTGTCATCGGTATCTGATGAAAATATCAAATCATGATCGACATCTGATGCAATCCATAAGTTATTTTCAATTTCATAATCCAGCTGACCAGGGGCCCAACCAGTATACCCAATTATAAAAATATTATCTTTTGGTCCGTTTCCAGATGCTATATCTTCTAGTATACCAATATTTGAGCTGATCGCTAAGCTTCCTTGTGAAGGTTTAAAAAGAACATTTTTGTCATAATCGTTAGAGTGCAAGAAAAAACCTCTTTCTACTTCCACTGGCCCACCAACATGAATTCTTAGTTCTAGGCCCTTAAGGTCTACATTTTCTTGTTGATCTTTAGAAAACAGGCTTTGAGCAGGGGCTTGTCTTAAAGGTCTATTAAAAATTAAACCTATAGAACCTTCAGAAGTATGCTTGATAACATATATAAGTGATTCGTGAAATACGTTACCTTCCATAGAAAAGGGAGTTGCGATGAGAATCTTACCGGTTAAATCAGAAAATTCCTTTGTCATTAGAAATACTTGCTTATAATTGCTTTTATACATGTTTATATAAACACTGATAACTCAAATTTCAATGTTATGATTAAATGTTATTAAGAAAACTAATTTTATTTATTTCCTTACTACTCCTCATGATAACAAATGTTCTGGCGTATGACCAGGATTTTAAGGTCAGGCAAAACGAAAATGGTAAGATTATTTTAACATTACAGTTACCAGAATCAGAGATAATATATGCCAATAATGTAGCAGGTGCTACAGGAAAACCGTTTGAGATCAGAGTAAAAAATGCCAGTAATCTTAAGGCATATAATATTGTATGGCCTAGCCATGAGCATAAATTTATGCCTGGAATAGGTAATGTAAGCTACTTTTCGGGTTTAGTAGCAATAGAATTTATTCCAATAGCTAGTGATGATGACAAGCCTATCAATTTTACGCTAATTCTAGATTTTGTGCACTGCGGTACAATGTGTGTTCCAGAATTGCAGGAAATTCCGATTGAAGTATTAGTGGATAACAGCTTTTGGCGGCAGAAATGGAGCGCAATATTTTGGATTATTATCTTATCTAGTTTGGGTGGTTTTATTCTGAATTTTATGCCATGTGTACTTCCGGTTCTTTCATTAAAGATCTTTGCCTTTTTAAAAGATCAAAATTTAAACCATAAGGTCGCAAATTTGTTTACCATAGCTGGTATATTCAGCTGTTTTTGGGGCTTTGCAGTAGTGATGATAATGATTAAGTCTACTGGTAAGCAAATAGGAGCTGGCATTGGTTTTCAAGTACCAGAATTTATTATTTTTCTATGTCTAATAATTACGATATTTATTAGTCTAGCACTAGGTAGGATCAGATTTGCTATTCCTTCAAGTTTTGTAAGTGTGCTAGAGAAGTTTGGTAATAGGCATGTTTATCTTGAACATTATGTAAGTGGAATATTAGCGACTATATTATCAACACCATGCACGGCGCCTTTTCTGGGTACTGCAGCTTCAATTGCGTTTACTGGCAATTCATATGATTTATTTTTACATTTTACATTTGTTGCACTAGGTTTTAGCATGCCGTATTTATTGATGATACTGCGTCCATCACTATTAAACCTTATTCCTAAGTCACCAATTTTTATAAATTCTATCAAAAAAATCCTTATGGTGTTGATGGTTGGTTCGTTAATTTGGCTTTTATACGTACTAGCTAATCAGATTGGGCCTAGAGGTGCAGCTGGCTTATTTTTCCTACTAGTACTTGTGAAACACCTTGTTGAAAGTGATGTAGTTGGAGTTGTTCGTAAAATGTTAAAATTATTTACAATACTGCTCATAACATACGCTTCATTTTATTTGCCAATGATGGCAAGTGATCAAGATAATAAGGTCAACCAAGAGATAAATGATGTATGGCAATCATTTGATCCAAAAAAGATTGATTCGTATGTAGCAAATGGTGATGTAGTGTTTGTAGATATAACGGCTGATTGGTGTTTGTCATGTAAATTTAATAAGTTCATGGTACTTGGGAGTTACAGATTGGCAAAATTATTTGAATCAAATGGTGTTATAGCCTTAAGAGGAGATTTTACTTCCTACAGCAAAACTATTGATCAGTATTTAATAGATAATAATTCATATGGTATACCATATTATAGAATTTATGGGCCTAAAGTTCCACAAGGAGTCGCACTGCCTGTAATGATTTCATTAGGTGATATAAAAAGAGCTATTGCTATTGTTAAGTAATGGATCCTGCATCAAGTGCAGGATGACTATACTTTTAAAAACATAGAAGTAAGTGGTTCAGGGAAGACAGTGATTGTGTAGTAGCTTAGCCTCTGTTAGCAGTCATCCCAAACAACTCCAGAGTCACCCCAAACACCGCAATAGTCACCCCAAACACCGCAATAGTCACCCCAAACTTGATT
>JAAFHP010000037.1 GCA_013298405.1 Alphaproteobacteria bacterium
TTTACGGCAAAGAGTATATTACTATAACAAAATCAGAAGACACTGACTGGAAGCTGCTAAAACCTGAAATATTGATGATTATTATGGACCACATTGTCGCTGGTCTCCCTATTTTCGATGAGATGCAAAATGCATATAAAGATATAGACACATCTGGCCTCTCTGAAATTGAAAAACAAATTATTGAAATAATTGAAACAAGGGTAAGACCTTCTGTTGCAATGGATGGAGGAGATATTGTTTATCAAGGATTTGAGAATGGAACGGTATACCTACAATTAAGAGGAGCTTGCTCTGGTTGCCCTAGTTCAACCATAACACTAAAAAACGGTATCGAATCGATGCTTCAGCATTACGTACCAGAGGTAAAATCTGTGGAAGCAGTTAATGAATAAATTTACTCGTTTAACGCTTTAAGTCTCAATCAACTTCCTCAATATTGACTATAATATTAGGAGTCCTATTCACTTCCTCCTTGATCATCCTCTTGCAAGTCTTGCCAATACATGACTCAATTTGATCGATGCTTAAACTAGTTTTACTATCTTTGCGTTGCTTAGATAGAGCGTTAACTATTTCCTGCTTCATTTCAATAATGTAATCCCCATCTTCTATTGGATCTAACACTCCTGGCATAGAAATCATTGGATGACAAAGTAGTCTTAATTTATGATCGAGCACTATAGAAACAACCACAATTCCTTCATCTCTCATACGTCTGCGCATTCTAAAAACTTGTGAATCATCAGGGAGTAAGTAATTTCCATCTACCGCTAAATAGCCATTCTTGACTATATCTATTACTTTAGACTCTTCATCTTGAGACAATAAAACCAAACTACCATTTTCAACTTCAATAGTGTGCTTAATACCATTGTTTCTTGCTAATTTTGCATGTTCATGAATATGAACTGGTTCACCATGAACTGGTATACAAATTTTTGGTTGTACTAGAGAATACATCTTCTTGAGCTCATCTATAGCAGGATGCCCTGACACATGGACAAAGTGATCTCTTTCAGTGATTACCTCAAGTCGCTTTTTAACAAATAAATTAAATAATCTGAATATTTTCTTTTCATTCCCAGGAATGATTTTAGACGAAAAAATAACCGTATCTTTAGGTGCTAATTTAATTGTTGGATGAGTGCCATTAGCAAGCTTTGCAGTTGCAGCCATATATTCACCTTGGCAACCAGTTGCAATTACAAGTAATTCTTCTCTTCTACAATTTGCGACAGAGCGCTCATCTATCAGAGGTGCAATATCATTTAAATAGCCACTTTCTTGCGCTGCTGTAAACATCCTGTGCAAACTTCTCCCCGTTAGGCACACTTTTCTACCAGCCTTTTGACCAGCATGAATTAGCGTATCAAGTCTGGCTAAGTTCGATGCAAAGGTAGTAACTACAACCATCTTAGGGCATCCAGCTATAATTTCCACAAGGCTATCCCGAACATCACCTTCAGAGCCAGATACGCCTTGATTAAAAACATTTGTTGAATCACAAACTAATGCTAAAACTCCTTCTTCTCCGCACGCTTTTAACGCTTCTTCATTAGATTCCAAGCCAACAACAGGTTTAGGATCAAACTTCCAATCACCAGTATGTAGTACATTCCCAGCACTAGTTCTAATCATTAGGGCTTGCATTTCTGGTGCCGAATGAGTTAATCCTATCATTTCAATAGAAAAAGGTCCAATTTCAAACCTTTTGCCTGTATCAACTTCTATAATCTTAATATCAGAGGCAAAAGAGTACTCTGCTAGTTTTGTTTTTAAGAAATTCTTGGTAAATTTTGTAGCATATATCGGGCACTGCAAATCATTCCATAAATATTGAATAGCTCCAAGATGATCTTCATGCGCATGAGTAAGGACAATAGCTAGCAGGTCTTTTTTTCTCTCCTCAATAAAACTCACATCAGCTACTACCATGTCAACACCAGGTAAGTAGTCATCAGCAAAGCCACTGCCGCAATCTACCATTATCCATTTTCCTTGATACTGATATAAGTTAACATTAATTCCGATTTCGTTTGCACCACCAAGAGGTAGGAAAAGAAGTTTATCTTTATATTCTTTCAGATTGATTGCCATTGATTTTTCTGTATTATTACAATTTGGTGAAGTTATATCCTATTATCTCCGTATAGTCCATGATTAATAGCAGACTAGTTAACATTTGTTTAATCTCTTTTGGTGCTCTTTCTTTAGTATTTGTTGCATTTCCAAGGGTTGATCTTGAAATATCAGAGTTATTTTTTTCAAAATCACATGGGTTTATTTTTAAAGATCAAGTATTGGTTGTTTTTTTGTTTCGTTCGATTCCAGTACTGACTAAGTTGTTTGCACTATTTTGCCTAATTCATTTAATATACACATTTATCAAGTCAAGAGATATAAAAAAACTAATTTTATCTTGGTCATTTTTTTTGCTAATATCTGCGACACTTGCCCCAGGATTAACAGTTAATACCGTGCTAAAGGAAAATTTTGGTCGTGCAAGACCAAGAGAAATAGTTGAATTTGGTGGAAAATCTGAATTTACTAGAGCAGCTGTAGTATCTGATCAATGCTCAAAAAACTGCTCATTCCCATCGGGGCATGCAGCAATGGGATTTTATTTTTCTGCCATTGCATATATCTTTGGCGCATCACGCTTTTCACACATCTATATTTCTGCTATTATCTTTGGAACTATTGTTGGACTTTCCAGAGTCGTTATGGGCGCTCATTTCGCTAGCGACGTTATTATCTCTGGATTTGTCGTTCTTGCAATTAATCATTGTTTGTATTTATTATGGCATCAAATCAAATACTCAAAGTAGCTGTCATTTATAATGAATCAAATGAGGATGCATGCCTAATTAAAAACAAACTTGCCAAACAGTTGAATATAGTATCGCCTGAAAAAGCAGAGATAATTGTAGTGATTGGCGGAGATGGCAGCTTGCTACATGCATTACATAAATACATTGATCTAAATACCCCATTTTATGGAATGAACTCAGGTAGTATTGGCTTTTTGATGAATAAGTTTGATGAAAATAATTTTGTCAGTCATCTCAACAGCTCTAAAATCACTAAACTATATCCTTTAGAAATGAGTGTTACTGACGTAAACGGAATAGAGCATCACGCCCTAGCAATCAATGAAGTTTCAGTATTTAGAAAAACAAATCAAGCAGCGAAATTTAAAATTTTCATAGATAATATTGAAAGAATGGAAATCTCAGCTGACGGAGCCCTTGTTGCAACACCTGCCGGAAGTAGCGCATATAACTTGTCAGCAGGAGGACCAATTGTTCCACTTACCTCTAAAGTACTATGCCTTACACCAATCTGCCCTTTTAGGCCACGCCGATGGAATGGAGCAATACTGCCAGCAAATGCTGAAATTAGGTTTGATATTATTGATCACATCCACAGACCAGTAGCAGCAGTGGCAGATTTTTTTGAGTATGAACACATAACTTCGGTATCAATTAAGTCGACCAACAAAAAAGTTATTCAAATTATGTTTGATATGAATCATACGTTTGAAGATAGAGTAATAAAAGAACAATTCAGCAGCTAATCCTTTAACTTATATACACTCTAAAATAAATTTTGCATCCATGTTCATATGTAGTATATATTGATAGTTTAACCAAAATTTAATTTTATGACGCATGAAGCAAGATGGTGGTATTATATTATAGCTTTGATTCCACCTTTTATGGGCGCTGTAAGTTATGTCTTATCTAAGTATGTAATAAATGACATTTCACCAATCTCATTATTGTTTTATAGATGGCTAGTAGCTCTTATCATTCTAACTCCTTTTGCAATTAAACCGTTTTTGGCTGAGATTATCAATGTACGCACCAATCTTCGAATTCTATCTATTATTGCTATCTCAGGAGTAACTCTCTTTAACCTGTTTGTTTATTACGCCCTGCAATACACTACTTCTACAAATACATCCATTATTATTAGTATTTTTCCTATGTTTGTATTAGCTTTAGGGGTCATTATAAACAATGAAAAGCTAAAGAAGTCACAGCTATATTCGATAATATTTTCATTTATAGGTGTATTAGTTATTGTAAGCCACGGCCAGATTTTAGAGGGCTTATCAGAATTATTCAGCAATACAGGGGATTTTATAGCACTTGCTGCGAGCTTATGCTGGGCAATTTACGTATTCGCAGTGAAATTTAAACCTACCAATTTATCTTTCCGTAGTTTTGTTTACTCTACTTTCTTGATAGGTATGATTCTAATTTTCCCATTATATTTAGTAGATATATTTTATCTAAACCATGTATTTGAATTAAGCATGCTAAACATGAGTATTATTTTCTGTTTGGGTTTTGGAGTTTCAATTATTGGGATGATGTCACTTAATTTGAGTATATTAAAGATTGGACCCAATACTTCTGCAATGCTATTTTATCTTGCCCCGTTATTTACAGCAATTATGGCTGTCATGATTTTAGGAGAAGAGTTACAATATTTTCACTTTATTGGCATATTATCTATATTACTTGGTGTCAATTTTCCTTTAATATCCCGTTTCTTTGCCTATAAAAGCAAACCATACGTCAATAATGTAGATAAGGTAAACAGCGAATCAAGTGCAGGATGACACAAGATCTGTGTATTATTCCTACTACTAGTCATCCCGGACTAGATCCGGGATCTAAGGAGCATTGAGGTTATGATTGCCCTAAGGTGGATCCCAAATCAAGTTTGGGATGACTAAGATTTTATTTAGGAGTAAAATTAGTCACTCTGCAACCATGCCACACAAGTCATCCTGGGCTTGACCCAGGATCCAATTTTTCCTACTAAGGAGACTCTTTAAGCAAAATTCAGGGTAACCCTTTGAGAAGTTCAGGATGAATAGTCCTAAAGTTCTGATATCTCGACAACACCGTTGCCCATAGCTTCAACTACAGCATTACCATTGCCTAGCATTACTGGAGCATTACCATTACCCATAACTTCAACTACAGCATTACCATTGCCTAGCATTACTGGAGCATTTCCGTTTCCATTCTTCATTGTATCTTCTCCATATTTTATTATTTACCTGTTTGCGGATTATATACTATTTACACAGTGATTGCAAGCAAAGGTTAAGAAATATTAGAATTTTTTAATATTAAATGATATAATCATTCGCTATACTCTTGCTTACTGATCTTTCAGACATTTCTGCGACTCAGACACAAAAAGATTAATATATTTATAGACCGAATGTTGTGAATTACCTTCAATTCCTGGTAAATGAAAATGGTGTAGACTCAAGAAATGAGGGTCAGTTTCACTATTTCCTTTATATACTAGCTGGCAGTGATTATATAACCATAAATTTGTTTCTCTATACCCAATGGCGCAACTGGCATTATCGCTCACAATATCAATTGCAGCAAAGAACTCTGCGCCTAATAATATCGTTCTATCATTTAATCTTCTTAAGGCACATCGATAGGGCCCGGTTTGGTAAAAATCTACTCCAAGAAGCACCTCCCATTTTGCAAATGACAATAATGCTCTTATCGCTTTTTCTAAGAATGGTATTTTATAGTGATAAGCTAATACTGCTGCTAAAGTCCTAAATGAGTTACTATTAATTTGCCGAAATCTTAAATTATAGTGCTTTCTATAATATTCTGATGCCATTTCAAGCAGTGCACCGCCAAGTGAATTACCTTGTAAAATTATATTAGCTGGTAATGCATGCTCTTCATCTAATAAATACCTGATCACAGATTTTGCATCTTCTACCAGATCAAAAATTGTTTGCGTTGTACCGGTACTACTGTTAAAACCTTTTGGATTATATCCTAGCACTGATGATTTTGTTTCTCTTGCTTGGATTGCCATATCACGAAAACGGCTTTCATAATACTCGCCTCTTCCTTGAGATAGAATAAAGTAAATAGCTTGTTCGTTTGAAATTTTTTCAAATTCGTTATGCTTGATTAAAACCGAATCAAGCTTATGTCCGCACGAACTAATGAATTGCCTCTTAAGATGAACATATTGGAATTCATCATAAAAAACTGCCCCCTCTTCTCTTTGGCTTGCTATAAAACTCTCAAATTGCTCTTCTATACTAGCACCATAATAACCTTTACTAAGATACCAATCACCTGATGTTGTTCTATAGAAAATATTTGCAAAAAATTTAGTTAGGAGTTTCTGCAGCATTTCTATTTTGTTGTTGTTTAGACTGCTTTAATAAATTTTCAGCTGCATCATCTTCTAGCCACACCCCAGCTTCTATTAGCTGCTTTTGTTGGAACTTGGCTACTTCTTTATTTGGGCGACCTACTATCTGCTGAGCAGCTAAATACTCGACTATAAAATACTCCATATTAAATACCCTTAAAGCTGTATCTACTTCTTTTACTTCATAATTTATACTTAAGAATATTAATAACTTCTTTGGAATGTTATTTGTTACACGAAATAACTCCATAATTGCGTGCATCTTACTATATGGCCCTGTGAATAAAATACCCTTGTAAAACCTAGACACCCAAGGCTGTTCTTTTTTGACCATTATATCTTCTGATTCATTAACACTAGTTGTCAAAGTAACGCCTAATTCTTTTAATTCCTGCAGCCTTTTATTCTCAATATTAGTAAGATTTATAGGCATTTTGCAAATACCATACACCTTTGCTCCTTTGGCTTGCATTTTTTTTATCAAATCAGGCCACCCATCTTCAACCAACTTTACCTTTCTTTGTCCATACCAAACGGCCACTGCTTGATGAAATATTGGAGACTTCTCACCGACTGAAACTAAATTGTTAATAAACATCCTATACGGATTTCTATCAAAACTAAACATCAACGATTTAGGCATCATTAAAGTGTCATCTAGCTCGATAAAAACAATTGTATTCTTATCAACCCAGTCTTCCAGCGTCTTTGTGGTGCTTGAAGTAATAGAAAATGTATGCTCTATCTTTGCTTGTGCTGGTTGTACAAGAAAAGACAAAAATATTATTAATACATATAGTAATTTATTGTTCATAAGGATCTGCACTTTTATTATCTAATTCTTTTTTATCGACATTATTTAGCATATTAACTAAATTGTCCCAGAATTTAACTATCTGCTCATTACTTAAATCTTTATAAGTTTTTGCCTTAGGGAAATAAACAAAACCTTCTACTTGAATATCTTTTCTCATCATTTTAAACTGCTCAGCCATTGATTTAATATATTCCTCATTTTTATCCACTATATATACAATATCTGGTAACCATTTGAATTCTTGAGATAATAGATATACAATTAAACCTTGCGGTGAATTGGCTTTTTCAACTGTATTGCAAGATAACAACCCCTTATAAAAAGTAGGATAAGAACCAAGCTGTTTTTTACGAGATTTGTTAAGTAATATTTGTTTTGTTCCTATAGAACTTTTTGCTAAGTCAACCCCCTTTTCCATGATATAATTCCATGCCCATACTTCAAGATATGATATTTTATTAAAACTACCACTAACATTTCTAGTGATAACTATTATTGGTGTTTTTTTGCTTTGAATATTCTGTACAAAATCAGGGATCATTTCATCGCTTAATCTTTGCTGATACTCAGTTAATATCAGCTCATTCATAAAACGTTTTTTGGATAACTTAATTTTCTTAAAAACCTTCTGCACCGATGGCTTTATATCATCATCAATTTGATAAAATGCTGAATCAACAGGCTCTGCGAAAAAGCCTTCCAAAGGTAAAATCACAAGAGCTTTCTCAGCATTACGTGTGGATAAGGAATCCATAATACTATTATTTATCTCTTCTACGGTTTCTGCCGAATAAATCTCCGCCTTAGCAGACGGTATACAGAAAACAAGGAGCACTACTATAAGTTTAAAAAGGCGCATATTATACATTGTAGTTCAATTGACTATATAGAAATAAAAGTATAACCAAAATTATGTTCTTTAGTCAGCTAAATCAAACCTTTTCGATACTATCAGTTTTAATACTGTCACTTACTCACACAAAAAAGGGGTAGACCATAAAGGCCTACCCCTTAGCATCATTGTGTAATAAGAATTATCAACTAACCTTCAGCAATCAACTTGTCCTGCTCAGCAGCTTTCTTTCTAGCCATACCCATATAGAAACCAGTTCCTGATGGTATTAGTCTTCCAACGATGACATTTTCTTTTAATCCAACTAAGTAGTCTATTTTTCCAGCTACAGCAGCTTCGGTTAAAACTTTTGTCGTTTCTTGGAATGATGCAGCTGAAATAAACGAACTAGTTTGCAATGAAGCTTTAGTAATCCCTTGCAAAACAGCTTCATATCTGGCTGGCTTACCACCTTCTTTTAGCACCCCTTCATTTGCGTGTTCAACACTACGTAAATCTAGTTGCTCACCTGCTAAGAATGTAGTATCACCAGAATCGATAATTTCAACTTTTTGTAACATCTGACGGATAATCACTTCAATATGTTTATCGTCAATTTTTACACCTTGCAACCTGTATACTGTTTGAATTTCAGCAACCATATATCGTGCTAACGCTTCAACTCCCATTACCTTTAAAATATCCTGAAGCACCGGATTTCCATCAATAATCATGTCTCCGCGTTTTACAAAGTCTCCCTCATTTACCACAACATGTTTACCTTTTGGAAGCATGTACTCAATTGGTTCTGAGCCATCTTCTGGATGAAGAACCACTCTTCTCTTAGATTTATAGTCCTTTCCGAACTCAATACGTCCATCAACATCGGCAATAACTGCATGATCCTTTGGCCTTCTAGCTTCAACAAGCTCAGCTACTCTTGGCAATCCACCAGTAATATCACGAGTTTTTGTTGATTCACGCGGTATACGAGCAAGAATATCACCAGCTGTCACCTCAGATCCATCTTCCACGCTGAGCACTGCACCAACTGGTAAATAGTGTTTCGCTTCAAGACCAGAAGATAACTCAACTGATTTGCCTTTCTTATCTAGCAACTGAACTCTTGGGCGCAAGTCAGCACCTCTTGAATATTGCTTTGACTCTATTACAACTTTACTTGCAATACCGGTTGTGTCATCCACAACCGTCCTAATAGATAAACCTTCAATCATATCAGTAAACACTACTTTTCCTGATTTCTCAGTGATAATAGGTATTGTATACGGATCCCATTCAGCAATTTTCTGGCCCTTTTCTACTTTATAGCCATCGTCAACCATAAGTCTTGCGCCATATGGCACCTTATAACGAGAGCGTTCAGTTCCTTTGTCATCAAGCAGCAGAACCTCGCAAGAACGACTCATAACAATTTGACGACCTTCTGAGTTAATCACCAAATTGCGCCCTTTAATTTTAACTTTCGCTTCATAAGACGCCTCAATTGATGATACTTCAGTACCTTTTGTCGCAGCCCCTCCAATGTGGAATGTTCTCATAGTAAGCTGAGTTCCTGGCTCTCCAATAGACTGAGCAGCAATCACACCTACTGCTTCACCCATGGACACTAATGAACCAGATGATAAGTCACGTCCGTAACAATGCGCACATATACCGCTCTTTGTTTGACAAGTAAGCACAGATCTAATTTTAATTAGATCCAAACCTGAAGATTCAATTTTTTCTAATCTTTCTTCATCAATCAATTGACCAGCTGATACTAATAATTCACCCGTAACTGGATGGTTAGTATCGATTGCTACTGTCCTACCTAGAATTTGATCAGCTAGTGATAAAACTATTTCACCACCTTCTATCACAGCTTTTACTTCAATGCCATTTTTAGTGCCACAATCAGTGTCAGTAATAATACAGTCTTGTGCTACGTCTACCAATCTTCTGGTTAGATAACCAGAGTTAGCTGTTTTTAGCGCAGTATCTGCAAGGCCTTTACGAGCACCGTGTGTTGAGTTGAAATACTCACGAACAGTGAGTCCTTCTTTAAAGTTTGAAATAATTGGTGTTTCAATAATTTCACCAGATGGTTTAGTCATTAACCCTCTCATACCAGCAAGCTGCTTGATCTGAGCAGCAGAACCCCTTGCGCCAGAAGTCGCCATCATATGAATTGAATTTAGTCTCTCTTGGCTAGTAATTGATTGGTTATTGCTTGAGGATATAGCGATTTCTTCCATCATTTTAGAAGCAATTTTATCTGTACAGGCTGTCCAAGCATCAACTACTTTATTGAACTTCTCACCATAAGTGATTAAACCCTCTTGATATTGTTGTTCAAACTCACTTACATAAGACATTGTCTCATCGATAAATTTAGATTTTGCTTGAGGTACAACCATATCATCCATACCAAAAGAAATACCCGACAAGCACGCATGCTTAAAGCCAAGCTCCATCAACCTATCAGCAAATATTACCGTAGCTTTCTGACCACAATAACGATATACAGAATCAATGGCAGCAGAAATATTCTTCTTAGTCATTTCTTTGTTAATCATCTTAAAGTCAATATAATTACTTTCAGGAAGTAGTTGCGACAGAATAACCCTTCCTGGCGTAGTATCAATTAATGCTAAAACTAATTCACCTTCTGAATTAAGTATATTTGTACGATATTTAATTTTAGAATGGTAAGACAAAACCTTTTCAAATAAAGCAAACTCAATTTCCTTTATATCTGAGAAAATCATTCCTTCGCCTGGTTCTTCATCAATTGCCAAAGTCAAATAGTATAACCCCAGTACTATATCTTTATCTGCTGAAATGATTGGCTTACCATTAGCTGGACTCAATATATTATTAGTTGACATCATCAAAACCCGCGCCTCAAGCTGCGCTTCGATCGATAACGGTACGTGCACAGACATTGTATCACCGTCAAAGTCAGCGTTAAACGCAGCACAAACAAGTGGGTGAAGTTGTATCGCTTTTCCTTCAATCAATAGTGGTTCAAAAGCTTGTATACCAAGCCTGTGTAGTGTTGGAGCCCTGTTTAATAACACCGGGTGCTCTCTAATAACTTCCTCTAAGATATCCCAAACTTCTACTTTTTCTGCCTCAACTATCTTCTTAGCAGCTTTAATAGTAGTTGCAATACCATACATCTCTAACTTTGAGTAGATGAAAGGCTTAAATAATTCAAGCGCCATTTTTTTAGGCAAACCACATTGGTGAAGCTTCATTTCAGGCCCAACCACGATTACTGATCTTCCTGAATAGTCAACTCTCTTACCTAATAAATTTTGACGGAATCTACCTTGCTTGCCTTTCAGCATATCGCTTAAAGATTTAAACGGCCTTTTATTGACATTTTTTACTACTTTGCCACGTCTACCATTATCAAACAACGCATCTACTGACTCTTGCAGCATACGCTTTTCATTTCGGATGATAATATCTGGCGCCTTAAGCTCAAGCAGTCTTTTGAGACGGTTATTTCTGTTGATAACTCTGCGATATAATTCATTAAGATCTGAGGTTGCGAATCTACCACCATCAAGCATCACAAGTGGCCTTATTTCAGGTGGGATAACTGGCAGAACGTTCATTATCATCCATTCAGGTTTATTTCCTGAATTAATGAAATCTTCTACTAGTTTTAGACGCTTAGCTAGTTTTTTCTTTTTAGTTTCAGACGATGTAGCAAAAAGTTCTTCCTTAAGCTGTTTTCTAAGCTCCTCAAGATCCAAATCAGCAAGTAACTTTTGTACCACTTCAGCACCAATCATTGCTACAAAGCTATCTTCTCCATACTCATCTTGTGCTCTTAAATATGCATCTTCTGATAACAATTCATCTTTATGCAGTGGAGACATCCCTGGTTCCACTACCACATAATTTTCAAAGTAAAGTATCTTTTCAAGATCTTTCATCGCAATATCAAGCAATGTACTAATTCTTGAAGGTAGTGATTTTAAGAACCAAATATGCGCAACTGGAGCCGCAAGCTCAATATGCCCCATGCGTTCACGTCTTACTCTAGAAGTAGTAACCTCAACGCCGCATTTTTCACAAGTAACACCTTTGTACTTCATGCGCTTGTATTTACCACAGAGGCACTCAAAATCCTTCACTGGTCCGAAAATTCTTGCACAGAACAAGCCTTCCTTCTCAGGCTTGAAAGTCCTATAGTTAATAGTCTCTGGCTTTGTAACTTCGCCATATGACCACGAACGTATCTGCTCTGGACTAGCTATATTAATTCTAATGTAGTCAAACTGCTGAGTATTACTTAATTGACCATAAAAATTTACGTGTGACATTTCGCTATTCTCCGAACCAAAAAACTTTAGTATTAACTACCAAATGATTTATTGGGCGTAGATATCTACGCCCTTTATTAATTATACTCTTTCCTCAAGTTGAACATTCAAACATAGTGATCTAAATTCTTTAATCATCACATTGAATGACTCAGGAAGACCTGAAGTAAAGTTGTGATCACCTTTTACAATATTCTCGTAAACTTTAATCCTACCTGTGACATCATCCGACTTAACAGTTAACAACTCTTGTAATGTAAACGCGGCACCGTATGCTTCAAGCGCCCACACCTCCATCTCCCCAAACCTTTGACCACCAAAGTGAGACTTACCACCGAGCGGCTGCTGAGTAACAAGACTATATGGACCAATAGAACGTGCGTGAATTTTGTTATCTACTAGATGGTGTAGTTTTAGTATATACTTATAACCAACTGTAATGCTGCGGTCAAAGTATTCACCTGTTCTACCATCTATGACTCTAACTTGTCCTGATGCATCCATCCCTGCAAGTTTTAGCATCTCTTTTACACCTTCTACTTTTGCACCATCAAAAACTGGCGTTGCAAAGTGAACGCCGCCCTTAATGGAATCACAGAATTCAAGGAAATCTTCTTTACCAAGGTCTCTAACTTGTTTTTCAATATCACTTCCCTGGTAAATTTTAGTAACGAAATCCTTTATAGAATCAATATCAATCTGATTTAGAGAGTATTTCTCAAGCATTTGACCTACATTATTCCCAAGATTTTTTGCCGCCCAACCTAAGTGAGTTTCTAGAATCTGACCTACGTTCATCCTAGATGGAAGCCCCAGAGGATTAAGTACAACATCTATTACCGTTCCATCTTCAAGGAAAGGCATGTCTTCCTCTGGCATAATTCTGGATATAACACCTTTATTACCATGTCTACCAGCCATTTT
>JAAFHP010000038.1:0-5999 GCA_013298405.1 Alphaproteobacteria bacterium
GTAAAAGTATCAAATGATGCTAATCCAAATAGTCAAATCATAGTTCAGCAAAATGGTCAATTTGCACTTAGTGCTGAAACAGCAGAGCAGCAGGTAGACTTAAGCCAAATCGACAATAATGCTAAGCGCCCTATCATTGTGGATGCAAGTAAGGATAAAACTGCTAGTAGTGCTGTTAAGAGCGAGGAAATGCCACTCTTAACGAAAACAGTTGTTGATGTCGTCGGTAAAGAGGATGTTGCAAAGTATGATATTTCTGGCAGTGTTAAAGTACAAAAGCAAAGTGCAGCAATGCCAGAGTTAGTTACAATTAATACAAACTTAGTGCTAGCCGATGAAACAAGGCAAGGTAAGTCGGTTATTGCAAAATTAGACACGTCATCAACAGAAGGTCTTGATCCGGTAATTAGTGAGCAAGTATCTATTCCTGTAGTTGCTAAAAAACTTGCTAGTGATAATCATAATAATTCAGGTGATTCAGATATCATGAGTCAAGATGATTTGTTAATAATTAGTTCAGGTATAACAGCTTCTGCAGGTAATGAATTTACAAAAGAGCTTGGTAATACGGAGAGATCTGTGCATGAACAAGTAACGTCATCAATTAAGGAAATGCTCGCTACGCAAGGCAATAGTGGTAAAAAAGAAATAACAATTAATTTATTCCCAGAAAAACTAGGTGCAGTTAAAGTAGAAATTATTTCTGTTCTAGGAGAAGATGGTGCAAGGAAAGTGGAGTCCATAAAATTCACTGCTGAGAAAAGAGAAACATTAGAAATCCTAGAAAGGTCAAGATTGGAGCTAGAAAAAAGTCTTAAGGAAGTAACTAGTACAGATGAGAAAACATCCCTAGAATTTGAGATGAACCGCGATGGTCAAGGTCATCAATCTGGAGCATATTTTGATTCCTTTGAAGAAAGAAAACATTGGATGAATTTTTTACCTTTCAATGATATAGATAATGAACTTATGCAAGGTAAAGTAAGTGATGGTCATTCACGCTCTCGAGGTCACATAACAGAAGATAGTGTAGATATTAGGATATAATTATGGCAGGATTGGAAGTAGCAAAAAAAGCTCCACAAAATATACCTTTAGGTAATAAGGGGGCTTTAAAGTCAGAGCAATATGGCAAATTCTTTGAGTCAATGCAGGCTGATAGAAAAACTGCGAGTCAGTTAAGAGGAGCTGATGTGACTGAAGCGATGAAAGGTATTGATGATGCGATTGATTTTTCAACGAAAATGCTTCTTGCATCGGCAAAAAATATGGGCCTTCCTGGGGGGGATGGTGATAGCAGTAAAACCAGAGAGATTTCAGAAGCTGCTAACGCGATAGCTGCAATGATGGGAACTAAAGCAAATATTCAATCACAGCTGGCTCAAATTGAAGCACAAAAGAATCCTGCTGTTGACTTGATGTCTTTAAAAGGGAAAATTGTTGATTATAAGGATGATGTAAAATCTTTCTTTGGTGAATCAGTGAAATATAGCTACAAAGTAGAACATTCGGAGCAATCACCGTCAGCAGTAGTGAATCTTACTTTTTCCATTAAAGATAAAGAAGGCAAAACTGTTTTTGTATCTAAACAAAGTGGAAAAATTGGTGAGCATGAATTTGTATGGAATGGTAAAGACGATAATGGGGATTTAGTTTTACCTGGTCAATATAAACTGGAAATAAAAGCCGAAGGGCGAAAAAGCGAAGGTGGTAAATCACTCACTTTCCCTGTCAAAGCTAGCGCAACATTGTCCGGTGAGGTTGAAGGGGTTAAAATTGAAAATGGCACAGCAACTGGAGTAATGATTAATGGCAAGTTAGTCAAACGTGACATGATTTCTGATGTCAGGGATATAGAAAAGCCTGAAGAAGAAGCGGAGTACTTAAATGCTGATCTAATCGGTAAGAGAGTTAAGATGGATTTCTCGCGTGGGCAAGTTATTGATGGTGAGCTTGATGTTTATTTTGTAAATCACGTTGAGAAGGCAGAAAAAATCAAGATCAAAGTTTTTGATCAGGATAATAAATTCATCAAAACTCTAGAGCCACGTGATAAAGTTGGAGTTGGTACTGGCAAGGTCCATTTTTCAGCAAGAGAGCACGGACTTGAAGATGGAAACTATGTCTTCAAAACTTATGTTGTTGATAATTCTGATCCAAGCAGTCCAGTTGATGTCGAGCTTAAATATGATAAGACAGTAGTGGTTGCTGGTATTAATAAGCAAGATAAATTGCTGATGTCTACAGAAGAGCAGATGTATAGTCCTTACAACATTGAATCCGTAGTAGGTAAATATTTAACGCCGCTTGCTGAAAGAAGGCAAGAATATTTGGGAGCTGAAATAGTATATGGAGATGACCTATTCCAATATAAATTAGGTGAACTAGTTAATTTTACCGTATCCAAACCGCAAGAAGACGGAGTGCTTGCTTACGGCCAGATGTCTGTTTATGAAGGCAATGACTTAGTTGCGATTGTAAAAGGCAAGTATGATTTATTTAATATGCTTGAAGATACTAAAGGGCAAGACTTGGTATTATATATGCAAAGAGAGTTTAGTCATAGAGACTATGCTCGAGTACTAAATCAGAGTGATTTAAATAAATTAAATACCTATATGGAAGCGCAATTGAGGGGTAGTAAATTAAAATTAAAACCTGAGTTTGTAGAAGATTATCAAAAGGGTCGGGTTAAATTGACCTTTAATTGGGATGGAAATAAAACTCAAATACCAAATGTTGGAGCAGCTGTTGATCGTAATGCTCAATTAAGAAGAGATTTCACACCGATTTATGCTAGACTCGATAATTCAACATATGGCGGCGCCACTGGTAAAGAGCTGAGACAAGATACTGTTAAGTCAGTTGATGAAGAAGGTGGAAAATTATCCTTGAATCTTGTTGGTGGTGCTAGAATTAGCGAAGATCGAGTGCTAAGAAACCTGTAGTGCTCAACGCCCATAGGTATCATTGGATCCTAGGTTACTCCAAGGATGCAGCTTATCCGGAAAAGTGCCTCAAACCCAATGTCTCACACATGACTGCACTGTATTTACTTTGTATCTACCCAAGATATGTTACCATCTTTGCGGTAATACACTACATTTATCCGCTTAGTTTTTGCATTTTCAAATAATAATGCTGGAAGGTTTTCTAGGTCCATTTTCATCACTGCCTGACCAACCGTCATGGTGAGGATTTCTGCTGACTTTTCAGCGATAATCGCTGGGCTATCGATGTTAAATTCATCATCTCCTTCCTTCGATGGAGCAATCACATATTTCACAGCATTTGTAGTAATCTCTGATACCTTTACCTTACCACCATGGTCATTTAGCTTTGATTTATATCTTCTAAGCTGTTTTTCTAGTTTACTAAGCGCTACATCAAAAGCATCGTAAATATCATCTGAAGAGTAATTGCTCTTTATAGTCATATGACGACCAGTGACATCATTGACTACAATATCACAGCCAAATTCTCTGCCTTTTTTAGAAAAATGTACGTGCGCGTTTGGAGCGCCTTTGAAGTACTTCATAACAACTGAATCTAATCTTTGAGTAGCATATTCTTGTATTGAAGCGCCAGTGCTAATATGTTGACCTGATATCTGAATTTTCATTACACCTCCTGATAGTTGCAAAACTTATTTACCTTTCCAATAGAAGATTATATATAAGTCTTTTAAGAAAAAAAGCCTTATTAGAAGCAATAGAAAGACATTGTTAACTCTTTATGCAAATAACATGGATTTTAGACTACTGTTGCTTCTGTTCATTTTAATCGCTCTCTTAGCAATTTTCATCACATAATCTAACTCCATTCCCGCTCTATTGCATATATCATATAGTTCCTTTGATTTACCAAACAGCCAATTTTTTGCCTCAAGCTCAACCTTTCTTGCGATGAAGACCTCAGATACATTAGAAGCATCAATAATTGCCTGTAATATAATTGCCTTATAGAGTTTAACCTCAGGCGACAACTCATTCTCTCGAATTTTTTCAAATGGCGCTTGAAATTTTATGACTCCATACTTACTACTCATACAAAATACCAATTCTATATTATACCAATTACTTAAACCATAAATTACCTATTAGATAATTAAGGACTTAATATAGAATCATTTATCGTGATGTTAAGGAATAATTGCAAAAAGATTAATAAAAATGCTTTTTGCTGAAAAAATCAATATGTTACATGTGTTTTTGTATAACAAATAATTAACCCTAGGTTGTGTTATTTTAAAACAAAGTTACAATTGTTAAGTATATAGAATTGCTAGCTGATTAATTACAAGGCAGATTGGTCATTAAGCGCACAAAGCTCGAACAAAATTCATAATAATATTACAATTTGATTCTTTCAGTGAACTCTTCTTCCTTACCATCATAATGTTGGTACTTTATTTTTAATTCAAAACTTCCTCTGATTTTCTGTTGTCTAAGGTTTTTTTCGACATATAGCAAGTATCTAGTCTGAAATTTACCAAATTCATGCTTTCTGCTTGCTATAACACTGCCACTAGAATCCGTAATAGAGATATTAACTATATCTCCTTTATTCACAGAAAGCATCTCTACAAAAGCTATAAATGTTCCAGGATTAGCTGGAATATTTTTTTTATGTTCCCCATTAGTGATTATGTGTGCTGTGATATTATCAAATGCAAAACCATAATTAAAAACTATTCCGGCTCTAGCATTAAAATCCATAAAATCCCCTTTGTCCCATAAAGACTCTGGCGGGAGGCCGCAATCTAATTGCCTTCCATAAAATGGATCAAGATCACGCACTTTACCATCATCATCAGCTATCATCTCTAATTTCATAAAGAGTTTTGGGTGATCTACGTAACCCGAACTTCCAACTTGACCAACAACTTCTCCAGCATTAACCTTATCTCCTTTGCTCAGTCGTACTGATGTATTTTTTAAATGGCAAAAAGTGACAATCAGGTGCTCATTTGCTATTGTAATCATATTCCCACAGCTATCACTTCCAAGACTAAGGGTATCTTCATGACCATCTTGCTTTGCTGTTACTTGCCCAGATATAGGAGCAATTACATCTACTCCTTCCATCATTTGTTGCATATCTTTTATAATAAATTCGGTACCCAAATTATTATTCTTAGTAAGAGGTCCACACCTAAAATCTAATTGCCTATCTTTGAAATAATGACGAGGAAGGCTTGATAACCAGCAATTTGTTCCCAATTGACAGTCTAATGGAAATAGCAATTCGCCCGCTGTAACTTCCGCTATAAGTAAATTTAAAACTAAGAAAAAGACTATTTTAACTTTCAATCATACTTCTCTAATTTATCTACCTTTACTCAAAAGATTAATTTATTAAATTTAATGTAACAATTCTAAAATAGAAATATAGAAATTTGTAGACCACAATATAAATAACTGTATGATTTGTGTGACTAATTCAACAAATCTGATATGAAAATATTTGTCTGCCAGATTAAACCTGAAATTGGCAATTTAGAAAAAAACTACCTTCAAATCCTAAAAGGTTATAAAGAAGCATTGGCACAAAATTGTGATTTGTGTTTTTTTCCAGAATTAGCTATTTCAGGCTATATGTCGGAAGATTTATTTTTAAACAAGCAATATATTGCTGATATTACTGATTATACACGTAAACTCATTGACTTTACTAGGGACTGCGTTCTTGTATTACCTACTGTAATAAATAAGGATGGTAGAGTTTTCAATGGTACAATTGTGGCAGAAAACAGAAACATCCTAGGCACCACCTTTAAACACAACCTACCAAATTATGGAATTTTTGATGAAAAAAGATACTTTAACCCAGGAAAACCAATAATTATCGATGTCAAAGGCTTAAAAATTGGAATCCCAATATGTGAAGACATATGGGATAAAAAAGTTTGCCGCACTTTAAAAAATCAAGGGGCGCAATTATTTTTGGTTCCTAATGGATCCCCTTACGATAAATTCAAAATCAAACATAGGATAAAG
>JAAFHP010000038.1:6009-12740 GCA_013298405.1 Alphaproteobacteria bacterium
GGAGAGGTTTAAAGAAACTTCCATACCAATTATCTATTGCAATCAAGTACTAGCCCAAGATGGTATTGTGTTTGATGGAACATCATTTTGTTATGATGGAAAAATGCAAGTAATTGGCAAAAGCTTTTGCCAAGACCATAATGTTGTGGAGTTCTCAGCTGGGAGATTTAAGTGCCACATAGATTATGATTTAATTCATAATTCTGATGAAGAAATACTAGAGGCGATTATTTTTGCTACAAAGGAATATGTCCTAAATAATGGATTTACAAAAGTAATACTAGGTCTATCTGGTGGCATAGACTCTGCTCTGGTGGCATATATTGCTACAAGAGCATTAGGACAAGAAAACGTTATTGCCTATATGCTTCCCTTTAAATATACCTCACAAGAAAGTATTGATGATGCATTAGAATTATCATCCAACCTAGGAATTAGGCTACATAATATACCAATTGATGGCACCTATAATGCTTTTGATTCTTGTCTAGAACAGCATCTTCACAGCAAAGATAACTCTATTACATTTCAAAACCTACAATCACGTATTAGAGGGGCTATTCTGATGACGCTTGCGAATGAAAGTAACTCTCTACTTTTAACTACAGGTAATAAATCTGAATATGCTGTAGGCTATGCAACAATATATGGTGATATGAACGGTGCATTTAATCCTATAAAAGACATATATAAAACTGAAATCTACGACTTGGTAAACAAAATTAATTTAAATAATAATATTATCCCTCAACGAATCATTTCTCGTTTTCCTTCTGCAGAACTAGTGCCAAATCAAAAAGATTCAGATACTCTACCAAACTATGACATATTAGACCAAATCTTGGCTAGGCATATTGAACTTAATGAAAGCAAGACAGAACTTTATAAAAAATTTCCTGTCGAAATAGTGGATAAAGTCATAACACTCGTTAAAAATGCTGAATTTAAAAGAAGACAATCAGCTCCGGGAGTTAAAATTTCTACTAGAAATTTTGAAAAAGATAGGAGGTATCCTATTACCAATTTTTATGACAAATAGCTTCATTCAAGACGTGTTGAAGCAAACGAAGTAATTTAGCCGAATTTGTTTTAGTGCCTCATGTCATCTATATTTATTCAGCAGTGCCGTTTTATTTTAATTTTTTCTTGAATCTGAATTTAACATAGACTAGTATCATCGATGATTAAGTAATAGTATTATTTAAGGTGGGCTCTTTGGCCTGCCTTTTTTGTTGGAAAATGGAAGAAAAAATTGCTCAGTTAATTGAAGGTACGATCCATATGCTTGGATATGAACTTGTAAAAGTCACTGTTCATGGTACAAGAGAGAAGACTGTAGAGGTTATGATTGAAAGGCTAGATGAACAGAAAGTACAATTATCTGATTGTCAATTAGTCAGCACGAATATTTCTGTTATAATGGACGTAGAGGATGTTGTAGACGGAAAATATTATCTAGAAGTTTCTTCTGCAGGGGTTGAAAGGCCATTGGTAAAACTTAATGACTATATTAAATTTTCTGGCAGAGATGCTAAAGTACGTCTTAAGTTGCAGGTGCACGATCGCCTGAATATAAGGGGGCAGATACTAGGAGTAAATAATAGTAAAGTGATAATGAAAGTAAGTAGTGAAGAGATAGAAATTGAATTTGAAAATATAAAAAGTGGAAAACTGGTTTTGACTGACGAATTATTTAAACAATTATTAAAAAAGAAAAATTGAAATAAAAGGAAGAGTGATAACTATGGATAACTTTGGTAAAGCTGAAATTTTGCAGATCATAGATGCAGTATCAAGAGAAAGAGGTGTACCTAAAGCAAAATTGATTGAGGCAATGGAGCAAGCTGTTCAAATAGCTGGTAGAAAAAAATATGGTCTAGAGCAGAACATTAGCGCTCAAATTGATCCTAATAATGGAAAAATCAGTCTTTTTAGAGTTAGGAAAGTAGTAGATGAAGTTGACAACACATTCCAAGAAATCAATCTTTCTGACGCAAGAAGCATCAAAGATGATGCAGTGATAGGAGAAGAGATACTTGAGCTACTGCCACCAATAGACCTTGGCAGAGTGGCAGCTCAGACGGCAAAACAAGTTATCGTTCAAAAAGTTGGTGAGATAGAAAGAGAAAGTCAGTATCAAGATTACAAAGATAGAAAAGGTGACATTCTCAATGGCATAGTAAAAAGAGTGGAATTTGGTGATATTGTGGTTGATGTTGGTCGTGCTGAAGCAGTGTTAAAGAAAAATCAACAAATTCGTGGGGAAAGTTTTAAAGTTGGAGACAGAATTAAATCCTACGTGGTTGATGTTAAGAGAGAAACAAAAGGTCCTCAAGTGTTTTTGTCGCGTACTGATGATGATTTTTTGAGAAAGTTATTTGAGATGGAAGTACCTGAGATCTATGACAATATGATAGAAATCAAAGCTATTGCTCGTGAGCCAGGTTCAAAAGCTAAGATAGCGGTCTTTGCTTCGGATGTGTCAATTGATCCTGTCGGTTCATGTGTAGGCGTTAGAGGTGCTAGAGTAAGGGCAGTTACTAATGAATTAAATGGTGAAAAAATAGATGTTATAAATTGGGATAAAAATTTAGCACAATTTGTAATCAATGCTATGACCCCATCATCGATTACAAAAATAGTTTTTGATGAGGAAAAGGGTCGAGTAGAAGCAATTGTGCCAGATGATCAATTGAGCCTAGCGATTGGTAGGCGGGGGCAAAATGTTAGGTTGGCTTCTAAAATCACTGGTTGGACAGTGGATGTGATGACTGAAGAGCAAGAATCTAAGCGTAGAGGCGAAGAGTTTGCCAGTAATACTGAGCTATTTATTAGTAGGCTTGGTGTTGATCAAGTCACAGCTCAACTACTGTCAGCAGAAGGATATAATTCTCTAGAGCAGATTGCTTATGCAGATCCGGCATCTTTAGAAACTGTCGAAGGGTTCACAGCCAAGCAAGTAAAGGATTTGCAAAATAAAGCAAATAAATTTATTGAAGAGCAAAATGAACAAATTATCGAAGGTCTTGAGAAGCTAGGTGTAGAACAAGAATTGTTGGATGTACTTGATTTGCCACCGGAATATATCTTGAAGCTTGCTGAATTTGGTGTAAAAACCCTAGAAGATTTGGGCGAAGTGACGATGTCTGAATTTAGGCAAGTTGTGCCAATAAATATTATTACTAATGAAGAAATTAATGCTTTGATATCATATGCCAAAAAGCAGACTGATAGTAGTGATGAGTAATAACTAGTTTTTGTAAAGGATGAGTACATGACTGATAATCAAGAAGAAAAAACAGAAAAGAAACTAACACTTGGCCAAGGAAAACTGAGTTTTGGTAACAGATCAGTGTACCCAAAAACTATTTCAAAAAGTCTTGGTTCATCTGGTTCAGTAGTTGTTGAGGTTAAAAGGGGTAAGGTTCCTACGGGTCCTTTGACAATGGGAAAAGATAAGATGCTTGAAATGTCAAATGACGTTTCAGCCAATAGAAGATTAGAAGCGCTGCAAAGGTCCATTAGTGATGAATCTAAAGAAGCGAGTCCTGTAAGTACTCTTAGTAAATTAGCAGAGATCAATCAGTCAATTGAAGAAGTGCAAGAAGCGGACCATCAAAATAAAGGATCAGAGCAACAAGAAGTAGATAAGTTTGCTAAGAAAGATCCTAATAAAACATCAACAAAAGATGAGAAAAGCGAAGAAGAAGTAGTAGTTCCAGTTAAGCCCAAGTTAGCTGAACCAAAAAAGCTTAAGAAATCAGATATTTTCAATATGCTTGACGAAGATTCTATGCCTTTTAGAACTCGTTCTTTAGCCTCGATTCAACGAGCTAAGGCAAAGGAAAGAAGAAAATTAGAGCTGAATTCTGTAAAACAAGATAAGGTATACAGGGAAGTGACTATACCAGAAGTGATAACTGTATCTGAATTGTCAAATAGAATGACAGAAAGAGCATCAGATGTAGTAAGAGAGCTTATGAAGCTTGGAGTTATGGCAACAAGCAATCAATCTATTGATGCAGATACGGCCGAGCTCATTGTAACATCTTTTGGTCACACCGTTAAGCGTGTGAAAGAATCCGATGTTGAGAGTGTTTTAACCGATAAAGAAGATACACTAGAAGATTTAAAATCTAGAGCTCCTATTGTCACTGTAATGGGGCACGTCGACCATGGTAAGACGTCATTATTAGACGCGCTCAAATCCACGGATGTGGTTGCTAGAGAGGCTGGTGGAATCACGCAGCATATTGGGGCATATAGTGTTACTATGTCAGATGGTAGGATGATCACTTTTATTGATACTCCAGGACATGAAGCATTTACTGAAATGCGCGCAAGAGGCGCACAAGTCACTGATATTGTAGTGCTGGTAGTAGCTGCCGATGATGGGATTAAAGCGCAAACTATAGAAGCAATAAGTCATGCTAAAGCTGCTGGTGTACCAATAATAGTGGCAATTAATAAGATAGATAAACCAGATGCTGATATAGAACGAGTTAAACAAGAATTGCTGAGTCATGATCTTGTGCCAGAGGATTACGGCGGGGATATAGTTACTGTTGGTGTTTCAGCAAAGCAAAAGCTAAATCTTGATAAATTAGAAGAAGCAATATTATTAGTGGCAGAAATGCAGGATCTGAAAGCTAATCCGGCTGGTGTTGCGTCTGGAATAGTTATTGAGTCCAAAGTTGATACAGCAAAAGGAGCGATTGCTACGGTTATTGTTCAAAGAGGAACCGTAGTAAAAGGCGATCTAATCGTAGCTGGAACAACTTATGGGCGAATCAAACGAATCTGCAATGATCGGGGGCGAACAATACATGATGCTGGTCCATCCCTTGCTATTGAAATATTTGGTTTGGCCGACGCTCCATCTGCAGGTGATATATTCAATGTTGTTTCAACAGACAAGCAGGCTAGGGATATTATTGAATACCGTTTAAGAAAAGAAAAGCAAATGAAGGTTACATCTTCTAAAACAAGTTTGGAAGATTTATTCATGCGAGCATCTGGTGATAATAAAATCAAAGAATTACCACTAATTATTAAAGCTGATGTGCATGGTTCAATAGAAGCGATTGCAGCTAGTTTAGGTAAAATTGAAAGCGATGAAGTTAAACTAAAAATTCTACATAGTGCGGTTGGCGGAATTACAGAAACAGATGTCACTTTGTCAAAAGCATCCAAAGCAATTATTATTGGATTTAATGTTAGGTCAAATAATGCCGCAGCTGAAGCTGCAAGTGCAGCAAAAGTTGATATAAGATACTATTCTATTATATATAACCTTATTGATGATATTAAAGCGATTATGAGCGGTATGTTATCGCCAATTATACGTGAGGTGTACATAGGATCTGTGGATATAAGAGAAGTATTTAATATAACTAGAATCGGTAAAGTTGCTGGATGTTATGTGACTAAAGGTGTGATTAAAAGAGGGGCAGGTGTTAGGTTGCTTAGAGATAATATTGTGATTCATGAAGGCAAATTGAAAACACTCAAGAGATTTAAAGAAGACGTTAAAGAGGTGAAAGAGGGCTTTGAGTGTGGTATTGCGTTTGAGAATTATGATGATATTAAAGTTGGTGATTCAGTAGAGGTGTTTGAATTTGTTGAAGAGCAGAAAAAATTATAATTTAAAAGCACGAGAAAAGGGGCAGTCGCAAAGGCAGCTTCAAGTCTCAAGAGCGGCTCATGTGGTTATCGCTGACTGTCTGAGGAAAGAAAGTAAACTTGATTGGCGACTTGAAGGCTGTCCGATGAGTATTACAAAAGTTAATATTAGCGCAGATCTTAGCGTTATAAATTGCTTTTTCTTACCGTTTAATACTAATTTAAGTACTGATGAAATATTAGATGCTCTAGAGAAATCAAAATTTGTGATCAGGGCATATGTAACAAAGCAAATTAATCTTAAATTCTCGCCTGAAATAAGGTTTTATTTTGATGTGTCATATGAAAAAATGGCATTAATCGAGTCGTTATCTGATAATAAATAGGTAATTTGTGTATCTTATAGTGTTACTACTTATGACTGCTGCGTCCATAATTAGTACATGTACAAAAATATTGTCAATATCGCTGTTGTAATGAAATTATTTCTTTTTATTTTTGGTACTTGCAGCAATTTGGTCCATAATAGCAAGAAGTACTCCAGAAGATACAAAAGTAATGTGGATAATGATCATCCATTTAATTTCGTTGTCTGGTGTTTTATGTACATCCATAAAAATTTTCAATAAATGAATTCCAGAAATTGCAACAATTGAAGCGATGAGCTTTAATTTTAATGCTGAAAAGTCAACTGATCCAAGCCATTCTGGTTGGTCTTTATGATTATCAAATTCAAATTTTGAGACAAAGTTCTCATAGCCAGAAAAAATGACTATTAACAACAAATTACCAGCAAGAGATAGGTCTATCAATGATAGAACACCGAGTATTGTATCGCTTTGTGTGATGTTTGGAATGATAGTGACCAAATGCCACAACTCTTGTATGAAGCTAAATAATAATATAACTAGTGCTCCAGTTAAGCCTAGGTAGAAAGGGGCCATAAACCAGCGACTAGCAAATAGTGTTTTTTCTATAATTTTTTCTATTTTTCTAGTGGACATACTATAATGAAAACTTAAATAATTATAATTAAGTATTATAATTAAGATTCTCTATAAGTACAATAAAGTCTTATTTTTAAGAACCTTCAAACGATGATAATTTGC
>JAAFHP010000039.1 GCA_013298405.1 Alphaproteobacteria bacterium
ACCAACCGGATCAATGATTGTTGACATAGGCGGGGGTACAACAGAAGTAGCTGTTTTATCTCTAGGTGGCATAGTTTATGCTAGATCTGTAAGAGTTGGCGGAGATAAAATGGATGAAGCTATTATATCTTACATAAGAAGGCATTTTAACCTTTTGATCGGCGAATCAACAGCTGAGCGTATCAAAAAACAAATTGGCACTGCTTTTGTTTCAAATGATGTGCCGCTAAGAGAAATGGGGATAAAAGGTAGGGACTTAATTAATGGTATTCCTAAAGAAATGGTACTGAATGAAAAGCAAATTGCAGAAAGTTTGACAGAACCAATTTCGCAAATAATTGAAGCAGTTAAAACTGCTTTGGAATGCACCCCACCTGAATTATCATCCGATATAGTAGACAAAGGTATTGTACTTAGTGGCGGTGGGGCACTGTTAAATAACTTAAGTTGTGTATTAAGAGAAGCAACTCAATTACCAGTGTTCGTTGCTGATAATGCCTTAGCGTGCGTAGCCCTTGGAATAGGGAGGGTGCTTGAAGATTACTCGAAACTCAAGCATGTGTTATTTAAACAGGAGTAATTGTGGCAATACTTGCTAATAGGGTAAAAATTAAAAGTGGAAGTTCTGAGCTAGGAAAATTTGTTTTTTTCTACCTAAGAAAGATTTTTACTACTATGCTAGTGTTTATGTGTTGCATGGTACTATATTTTTCCCATCATTTTGGCTTTACTACTACTTTGCTTGATTACAGCGGAAAAATAATGTCACTTGGCAATATAATCTATGGTGAATCAGTGCATTCTATTAAATCAGTATATTCTATGATTTATTATTTCAAGGATTTGCAAACTGAAAACTTAAAACTAAAACTTCAGATAGCTGAATTAATAAAAGTAAAAGATGATATAGCGTTACTTAAAAATGAAAATTCTTCTCTAAGAAACGTGCTTAATGTGCCAAAAGAACCTGACTCAAAATTTGTCACTGCTCGAATCGTATCAACGGCTATTAATCCTTTTAGTAATTCTGCAATAATTCAGGCCGGTCAAAAGGAAGGGTTAAGAGTGGATGATATAGTCCTTGGTCCAAAAGGTTTGATTGGTAGAATAGTTGAGGTTGGAAAGGAGTACTCATCAATCATACTAGTAAGTGATCACAACTCAAGAATTCCAGTTACGACCGAAGACCCAAAAGTACGGGGTATTCTAACCAAACAAGATATCGAATTAAAAATCATATACTTAAAAGAAGGCTACGAACTTAAAGTCGGTGAAATCATATATACATCTGGTGATGGTAAATTATTCCCAAGAGGTATACCGGTTGCTACAGTGATAAATGTACGAGATAAAGAAGCTGTCGTTATGCCGTTGGATAATATAAATGAAATTGACTTTGTTACAGTTTTGACAAACAACCTGCAAGGAAACTAATGGCAGATGATAAAGAAGTAGAACATAAGGAGGCAATTCCTAGAAGCCTGACTGAAGATATGGTGTCTGATGTATATAAAATACATCTTAACGAAGAAATATTGGATTTAAGCAATGAGTTTTGTAAGTATTATTATGCAACAAATTTGGAAACTGAAGACGAGTATTTCGCTCTTGTATTTAATAATGACTTTCTACAAGACTATCACAAATTAGATATCTTAAGCAAAAATCATATACCAAACTTAAATCAGGTTATTAGCTATTCAATTGTATATATTTCATCTACCAAGTCTGAACAACTAGTAGCTATTGTGGATAAATATGATAGCGCAGATAATTTGGCCCAATATATCGCAAATAACCAAGCTCTTTCAACAAAAGAAATCGAAGAATTTGTAGCAAATATTGCTCAAACAATCACCAGTTTAGAAAGCGCAGGTATATATGGGTGCAATATAAACCCAGAAAATATTTTAATGCAAAATGGTCATTTTTTAGCTATTAGGGAATTTATCAATTCATATCCACATTTTCATCAGAAAAATCAGTATCTAGCTCCTGAAATAGTAGAATGTGAAAACGCTGGTAGGTTAATGTTGACTGCTAAAGCAGATATTTATGCCCTAGGCGTGACGGTATTTGAAGCATTCTCGCACAAGTCTATATGGAATGACCATAAATCAAATGATGATTATAATTATTCACGATTTGAAAATACTACATACAAATACCTACTAACTGGCATAAGACTACAAGAAAAATTAAGAATTTTCTTTAAATATACACTTCATGATGAGACAAACATTAGGTGGTCTCCTGAGCAATTATTAGAATGGCTTGCTGGGAAGATCACTAAATCATCCCACGATTCAATAGCTGATAATAAGAACACAATTGCCTTTGGAGAGACAAACCATTCAAGCCGCAAATCATTAGCCTATGGCTTATTTAAAAATTGGAATGAAGCAACGAGATTTATAAAAGATGCAAAATTATTTAAATGGGTTAGTAGAGAAAATATAAGTGCTGATGCATTGGAAGAAATTAAAGCTATAGCGGAGAAGAAAGCTGAGTCACCATTTGTTACAGCTAATACCGCAGGATCACAAAGCAAATTATCTAAAATACTTTCTCTCCTAGATCAAAACGGCCCCATCAGACTTGAAGACATTGCATTTTCTGCTCCCTCTATTCCTATACTAGTACATTATTTGATTACTCATAACCGAAGGGATGCTGTTGAAAAAATTATCAAGTTAATTAAAGAAGAAGCATGGGCATTATATAGTAAAAATCATGACGCAGCGGGATATTTAAAAAATTCATTAGCTGATCATTACATGAAGATTGCTTCATATGTGCAGCTTTCATCTACGACCAAAGGTCTAGATCGGTTTAATTATAGCTTAAATAACAAGTTGCACTGTTATTCAACTTTATTTAAAAATAAACATGTTTCAACACTTCCTGAGTTAATTGAGGCAATGGAAAGTATAGCGGAGAAGTCTCCAGCTCGTTTAAATATTGATAAAAATATTATTGCCTTTATATCTGCTAAGCTTGATATATTTGACGAAATAAAACCAGCTATCCTGCAAAACTTTCCTAAATTTAGTGAACATCACAGCGTAAGGACTCTCAGCGTATTGTACATATTAGAAAAAAATATGAAAAATATGAAAATTCCATCCACTGTCGCAGTAATAGCTAATCAACTAAAGGAAATGTTTGAAGAAAGCATACATAATATAGAATTCAGGCAAAAACTAAGTGATCAATTAGATCAAGTGGCAAAGGAAGAAAATGTTAAAAATATTATTCAATTGTTATACGATCAGCAGCCATTTGTTAATGATTATAATGGGTACTACGAAGCATGCAAAAAAACAAAGATAATTGAGCAGCAGATTAAAGCTCTTCATAACGAGGATAGTGTATTCAGTACTGCACTACTTCTGGGACAAAAAATGACAGTTCTGATATCATATGTTCTATGCTTCATAGTTACCATCGCAGTTTTATTATAAAGAGGGAATATGAGCAACGAAAATGATAAGAATTTTAAATTTGCATCTTCGTTAATAAAGGTGATAGCCATTGTGATAGCCCTAATGGTTATAATTATATCAAGATATGCTTTTATATTTTTTGCAGCAGCTATGTTACCGACAATATTTGCTATCTTCTTTGATAGAAACGAACATCGATGCTTGTCTGCTACTATATGTAGCTTTAACTTGATCGGAGTAATGCCATATTTAAGTCGTGTGTGGGAAGCAAGTTCTGTAGATTATCTTGCAAAGCAATTATTAGCTGATGTAGGAGCGTGGATGGTAATATATGGCGCTGCATTTATTGGACAACTTTTATATGCCTCAATGCCTCTATTAGTGGTGAGGCTATATTGGACTAGGGTAAAATCAAAAAGTGATAAACTAGCGAAACAACATAGTCAATTATGCGCTCAATGGGGAATTGATATAAAAAAAGAAAGCTAAACAACGAGCGCCTTTTTAAAAAATAATATATAGAATGCTTATATATAATAGGTACATAATAAACACTACTTTACCTGTAATACTTACAGTAGGAGCGGTATCTATCAGTTTGATATTGATCATTCAAACTATGAGCTTCTTAGGATACCTAGATAAAGGAATGGATATCATTAGCTTTTTTAGGTTAATGTCATACTTAATACCTTATCTATTTTTTATTGCATCTCCTTTGGTGTCTGTAGTAGCTACTTTGTATGTATACACCAATCTCCAAGAAGAAAGGCAATTAATCATTCTTAAATCAAGTGGATTAGATAACTTAAAATTAGCTAAACCGGCTTTAATTATAGCTGCAATTATCAGTATACTTTCTCTTTTTATCTCGTTTTACCTACTCCCCAAGTCGTACGGTGCATTAAAGTATCAAGTAAATTATTTCAAGGACACGTATGTATCTAATATAATCGAAGAAAAGAGTTTTAATCAAATTTCAAAATTCATGACACTTTATGTCGAAAAAAAACTCAGCAATAATGAATTATCAGGACTAACTTTGTTTGACAGCAAGAACCAGAATGAAAAGACTGTTTTAATGGCTAAAAAAGGAGAAATAATTAGAACCAAAGAAGGATCTATCAGTTTCGTATTCTCAAATGGAGAAAGACATACTTACGATTCAAACCACAATCTAACACGACTTGCGTTCGATAAACTATCAGTGGAATTAGAGACTGATAACTCCAAAGATAAAACTTATAGCAAGACTAGCATCGAATTGTTTTTACCTGAATTACTCTGGCCAGATAAGAATCTGCCAATAAATAAACAAAACAGGCTAATTACTGAAGGACACCTCCGTATCGTTTGGCCAATGTTCAATTTTGCTTATGTACTAATTACACTTAGTATTTTCTTACGATATCACAACCCAAGAAAAGTAGAAATTAAACAATATATCTACCCATTTATTCCAGTTTTATTATCCTCATACTATCACTTTACTATGCAGAAAATAATATATCTAAACCTAGATTATCTTTTTCTTTGTTATCTTAATATAATAGTCTGTATCATTTTCGGAATGTGGCAAATTAATAGAAATAACTTATGATTTTCAAAGACCTACAAGATTTTTTAGATTACCTTGAAAAAAATAACCATCTTAAGAGAATTAAACAATCAATTCACTCCACACTTGAAATCACAGAAATAAGTAGAAGATTTCTTGCGTCTAATGGTCCAGCGCTTCTTTTTGAGAA
The DNA here is from genome assembly GCA_013298405.1 of Alphaproteobacteria bacterium. Taxonomy (GTDB): domain Bacteria; phylum Pseudomonadota; class Alphaproteobacteria; order Rickettsiales; family Rickettsiaceae; genus Megaera_A. Next base: position 5,195 of record JAAFHP010000039.1, read on the forward strand.
TGTAATAAAAATTAATGGGCAACTATCTGAGTTTCCTGTTGTTACTAATCTCTTTGCATCACAAGAGAGAATTGCTCTTGCACTTGGAATGAATAATTCTAAGGAATTAAGGGAGTTTGGTAAACTTCTAGCCTATCTTAAAAATCCTGAGCCCCCATCTTCTTTGGCAGAAACTTTTAAAATGCTCCCCATAGCCAAACGTATATTGTCTATGCCACCTAAAACCGTATCAAAAGCGATTTGTCAACAAAGAGTCATCACTAACCCTGACCTTGATCTTTTACCCATTCAAACGTGTTGGCCTGAGGATGTTTCTCCGTTAATTACTTGGCCATTAATTGTGACAAAAGGCACAGGAACTGACAAAACGGATTGCTATAATCTAGGAATCTATAGATTGCAGCCAATAGGCAAAAACAAACTCTTAATGCGGTGGCTTAAACTACGCGGCGGTGCTATGCATTACAAAAAATGGCAAGATCTAGGTATATCATCTATGCCAGCTGCAGCCGTCATAGGAGCAAGCCCTGCAACTATACTCGCTGCTGTTATGCCGTTGCCAAGCACTATGTCTGAGTATAATTTTGCTGGCTTACTTCAGAACAAAGCTCTGGAGCTAGTACAATGTAAATCTATTGACCTTAAAGTACCAGCTAATGCTGAAATTGTACTAGAAGGAGAAATTAGCCTTACTGAATATGCTGATGAGGGACCATTCGGCGACCATACTGGTTATTATAATGATGTTGAACAATTTCCTATTTTTACTGTCAAAACAATTACAATGAGAAAAAAGCCTGTATATTTGAGCACCTATACAGGTAAACCACCAGATGAACCATCCATCTTAGGGGAAGCTTTAAATGAATTGTTTGTTCCAATATTAACACAACAATTCCCTGAAATAGTTGATTTTTACTTACCGCCAGAAGGATGCTCATACAGGGTGGCAATAGTTTCAATCAAAAAAAGTTACGCAGGTCAGGCAAAAAGAGTGATGATGGGTATATGGTCATTCTTGCAGCAATTTATGTATACCAAATTCATCATTGTAGTTGATGAAGATATCGATATCAAAGATTGGAAGGAAGTAATCTGGGCTATCTCTACAAGAGTTGACCCATACCGTGATTCAACTTTTATCAAAGATTCTCCTATAGATTACCTAGATTTTGCTTCAATAGAATCAGGTTTGGGAAGCAAAATGGGAATAGACGCAACAAATAAAATCCCTCCAGAAACGAAAAGAAATTGGGGTCAAGTAATAAAAATGGATAAAAAAGTAATAAATAAAATCGATGAGATTTGGGATGAAATCAATAAATAAATTAAGTTGCTTCAAGGCATATGATATTAGAGGAAAAATTCCCGAAGAATTAAATGAAGATCTAGCTTATAAAATTGGCTTTGCTTATTGCAGCTTGCTAAAGCCAAATACTGTAATCGTGGGTTATGATATCAGACTTGAAAGCATTCCTCTTGGCAGAGCACTGATCAAAGGAATAACTGATGCGGGATCAAACGTGATCAATATTGGTTTGTGTGGAACCGAAGAAGTATATTTCCATTGCTTTAATAATCACAGCGGCAATATTGATGGCGGCATTATGATTACTGCCTCACATAACCCAAAAGGTTATAATGGTATGAAACTTGTTGGTAAGGGCGCAAAACCAATGTCATTATCTGATGATTTACAAAAAATTCACGATATTATACTACAAAATAAGTTCACCACTAATAGCACAAAAGGGTCAGAATCACTAAATTTTGACAAAAGTTCATATATATCTCATTTATGTAGATATATTAACCCAAGCAAACTAAAACCTTTGAAAATTGTTGTAAATCCTGGCAATGGGCCAGCAGGGCCTATCCTTAAACTCCTTGAAAAACATCTGCATTTTCAGTTTATTTATATCAACGACACTCCTGATGGTAATTTCCCAAATGGTGTACCTAATCCAATGATCGTAGAAAATAGAGAAGTCACTTCAGAAGCAGTAAAGCAGTACAAAGCAGATTTGGGCATTGCATGGGATGGAGATTTTGATCGCTGCTTTATTTTTGACGAAAAGGGCAATTTTATCGAAGGATACTATATTGTCGGCATGCTTGCAGAAAGTTTCCTTAAAACACACCCCAAGCAGAAGATTGTTCATGACCCAAGATTAGTTTGGAATACTTTAGATATAGTGGAAAAATATCATGGCACCGCTATAGAAAGTAAATCAGGACATAGTTTTATCAAAGACGTAATGCGCAAACAAAATGCGATTTATGGTGGAGAAATGAGCGCACATCATTATTTTAGAGAATTTGGCTATTGCGACAGTGGTATGATACCGTGGCTGCTCATTTCAGAACTAATCTCCATCTCGGGTTTGAACTTATCTGCTATGGTAAGTAGCCGAATAAATAAGTTTCCTTGTAGCGGTGAAATAAATTTTATTGTACATGACCCTGCAGCAATCATAGAAAAAGTAGAAAAACACTACATAAAACAAGCTATTCTGGTAAATAAAATTGATGGCATAAGCATGAATTTTGAAAATTGGAGAATGAATTTGCGTATGTCAAATACCGAACCACTGATAAGATTAAACATTGAAACTAAAGGGAATGCACAACTTGTTAGTGAATTAGTTGATCAGATCAAAACGTTAATTAACATATTTAATTTTGCCCAGTGAGATTCTAAATCAAGTTTGGAATGACTTGGAGGGAGTTTGGAGTGACCGAAGTACGCTTGTCTTAGAAAGAGTTATCAAAAACACAAGCATAGTCATCCTGCACTTGATGCAGGATCTCACGGTAAGTACCAGACCCAAAATCAACTTTGTGAAAAAGAATGGATCCCGGGGCGGAAGCCCGTGATGACTCGAGTCACCCGGGAAGACTTCGTATTAGAAATTCACACGAAGATTTACTGTTCCAGTGACTCCTACATATTTCTTAGCAAGTGTTGTATCAACCCCAGCGCCGTAATCCATCGAACCATAAGTAGCTCTGAGGCCTGCACCAACGTTAAAGTACGTTTTCTGCAGCTTAGCTTTCTCAGATAAAGTTCTAAGACCAGGTATGGTTGCATCAACTTTTGCCCCTTTACCGATCACGTCATGACGTACCGAGGCATGAAGATCAGGCGATAAACTCATTTCTCCAACGATAAATGGCATGCCGGTCACCCTTAGGCCTGCAACTAAGTCAAATTTTTGTGAAGCTTTCTTAGTCACACTCAGAAGCTGCGGTCCAACATTACCAGTTTCTTTATAGCTAGCATCATTGACTCTGCTATAACCAATTCCAAATGTCGGGGTAATAATTACTGAATCTTTCATCAAGTAATTATAACCAGCTAGCAATTCTCCAGTAAAAGTCATAGAACTATACTCGGCTTCTGCTATTCCATAAGCTGTTGTAGAAATTCTACGATTTTCTCGATTTTTAATATTACTATTACCAACACTCAAGACTCCTTGACTGAACCAGTTGTTACCAAATTGGTAGCTACTATAAGCAGAAAACAGCATCGACCCTACTTTAGTTTTATCACCGGATTTGAAATCTTTATGCTTGATGTCACTATTTGCTGCAGTAAATGCAAGACCAATTAAAAGCTCATCGCTCGCTTTTGTATCAAATCCAAATGTTCCACCGTATGTATCCAATTTATAACCAGATGAGGCGCTTCTTTTCTTTTGTGTATTTCTAGAATAGAACGGGGCCATCCATGCACCGTATCGATCTTGGTCATCACCAGCTGCAATACCAGTCTGCGCGCTACCAGTCACTCTTGTAGCCTTGTTTTGCTGTCCTTGTTGAGGTGCTGTGCCTTTGACTGATGCGCCACCTGATGCTGGAGCATTAGTACTTGGAGCACCAACCGTTGATCCGCCAGTTGGAGTGACCGATACAGGCGCAACTTGAATTGGCAATGACACAAGTGTTGTTGATGTTATATCAAGCAACCTGTCTGTTAGTACATTGCTTGTCATAGCAAGCTGTTCCATGCTAGCATTAACCACCTCATTGGCTGTTGTGTTAGAAAGCCTTGCAACACCGTCTGATATTACTTTTTCATCAGGAGTGCCATCTGCTGTCATAAAACTGTTAAACAGTGTCACCACTGATTCCCCGTCTGTTCCAGGAGTAAAATCTTCAAATGCTTGCGCAATATCTTCAGTGACTACCTCGCTTCGTCCTTGATTTATTACAGCTTTTGTGATTACTTCAGCTACTTTTGATTCATTGGTTAAAATCAGTTGTCCATCGGAAATTTCAGTTCTCCAGCTTGTAAATGCACCACCATTTTTTGTAACTGTGATTTTTGTTAAATCTAAAGCCGCTGCGCCGCCGTCTTTCTTAATTAAGGTCACGCGTTGGTGGTTTGCAGGAGGCGCGCCAGCTAGCGTTACTTCAATATTTAATTTGTTATTTAAGGTGATATTACTTCCAGCACCGGCTACAAAATTCCCTAAATTTACGCCGTTAACAGTGGTCTTGATCGTTGTGCCATCACCAAGAGCAACTGCCCCACCTTTGAAGGTTATATCATGCTTGGTTAAATTAAGAACAGAATTTGCACCAGTTGTAGTTGCGCCGGTAAATGTTGAAGCACCATCTAGTGTAATGGTACCACCGACGGCCAAACCAATCGCATTTGCATAGATATTAGCACCAACATGAGATTCGCGTGCTGCAAAATTTGCTTGAGCAAGTTTTGCTCCGTCAGCACCAACATCTGCTGAAATTGTTGTTTGATCAAAATTTGCTATACCATTGCCGCCAGCATTTGCACCAAGCTGTACTCCTAAATTAATAGCACCAAAGCTTGCTGCTGCTGCGTTGTCATAGAATCTAAATGAATTTGCATCAACTGCTCCGCCAAATGCAACCACGCCATTTGCATTAACCTTGATGTCTGTAGCATGCACTGCCCCAACGCTCACGTTTTTGTTAAAGTTAATTTCGTGAACTTTTTCTCCTGCTGTACCAACAAATCCTGCTGCGATTGCGTTTGTGTTAAAGTTAACCGTCACTTCATCGCCATTTTCAGTAGTAATATTAGCAACAAAATTGGCTGTATTAATATCAATATTTTTGTTTCCATCAACATGTAAAGCACCAAATGCGGCAATGTTCCCTGTTATAGCTTGATTGACGTTAACAGTAAGTTTTGCGCCTGCTACTGTTTGCGTGATATTGGTACCTGCTAAATCAAAACCATTCGTTACAACATCCGCATTTGCAGTAAAGTGCAGTGTAGGAGAGCCGATAGCTCCAGCTGTTTGGAACTGGACTTTATGTGCGCCGTTAAATTCTACTACATTAAATTGTTGAAGGAGGCCGACACCACCAGCTACTGTAATATTACCATCATTGATAAATTTAAGCGTTTGTGCGTTCCCAGCCACTCCATCAAGTGAAGCCACATTAACATTTCCTTTTAATTGTAGCGTACTTGCTCCTGCAACAGTTACTGCTCCAAGTGCATTTCCAGCGACGCCTAAGACCCCATTTACTGTAGCATTACCGAGGAATTTAACTGTTCCATTAGCCCCGCCAGCAGCGTTGAATCCGCCATTGAGGATGAAGTTGTTGCCAAGTCTTATTTGCCCAAGAGCATCTATCACTTGAATGTTACCAGTATACGTACCTTGCGTCAAAACAACTGTTTTCCCATTATCACCAGCAATAATATTACCAAGATCAACTGTTCTAGCTCCTCCATTTAAATTCAAAGTACCGCCACCAACAAAAGTTAATGACGAATTTGCACCATTTGTTATTGTTTCAACATTCACGTTAACGCCATTTTTAATACTAAAATTTCTGTTAATATTATTAAAATCAATATTTGTGACTGTTATTGCAGCCGATTGGGTGTTACCATCAGCTGTAAATTTCAGAGTACTATTGGCACCAAGATTCATCACTTGATTGAAATTAACAGTAGCAGTATTAGTAATCTCAACTTTTTTAGCAAATACAGAAGTATCAACTGTTACATTCTGATCACCGGAGATTAATACACTCCCTAATCTGTGAGTATCATCAACACCTATAGTTTGGCCTACTTGCTTGGTTATAGTTATCGTTTTATTATTCGTTGCACTAATTTCCAATTTACCTTTTAAATCATCAGGTGCCCCGCCAGGCACTAAATTCCCTTTAAGCGTGAATGTTGCGTTATTACCGTTTGTGGTATTAGTTAATTTCAGCAAGGAATCATTATGGGCAAATGTTATAGTCTTTCCATTTAAAACGTTAACATTCGCTTGACCATTTGAGTCAGCGACCAATGTTCCAGCGCCACCTGCTTCACCTATGGTAACAGCAGCAACAGCAAAAATAGTATCCGTTGCAGAAGTTAAACTGCCGCCGCTTTTAACATTCACCGCATTAACATTAGTAAGGTCTATGTTTGCAGTGACGGTATTATTGGCACCAATTGCACGAAGCTCTGCTATGTGATTACCACCAGTTCCCAATGTTTTAACGCCGCCATTACCATCTAAAGTAACATGTTTGGCTGTACTATCTAGTATCACTACACCTTGCCCATTTCCACCTGGGTCAACGTCAGCATTTAAGGTAAATGTAGTGTTAACTGCCCTTCCAACTAAGCTTAAAGTAGCTGCTGCATCTGCAAATGTCACAGCATCTAAGGATACTGCTACCCCTGGTGCATAATCAAGGCGTGAGCCAGCTGCGATTGCAATCGTATCTGTAAAAATAGGGACATTTGATGTGACTGCTTGATCACCAGAAACACTAACGGACAGTAGATTATTTCCGTTTGCACCTAAGAACGCCGCTGCTCCAGTAATTGTCAATGTTGAATTCGCATTATTAGCATGTAATTCTACCTCACCCTTATTTCCGCCTGGATTCAGTGCTGCATCAAGAGTAACTGTTACATCATTAGCGCCAGTTGACTCAAATCTTAATAACGAGTTAACATGTGCAAAAACTATATTATGATTATTTCCAGCTAAATCAATTGCCTGGACATTTCCATCAAAAGTTAAAGTTGCAGCTGCGCCGCCATGACCAATGACGGCATTTGAATTTCCGTCTTCTATTGTCAGAGTCGAAATTGTTCCACCGGCTTTTAATTGTGCGTCAGCACCAGCTGTTAGATTCAAAGTAGTCGCCTTGACTGCAGTTTGAAATTCGACTGCCTTACCATTTACGCCAGTAAGCCGAACTAAGGTTAGTGCATTGGTGCCACCAATTGCGCCAGTAACCGTTCCATTTCCTGCAAAAATCAGGCTTCCACCTACACCATTTGCTACGGAATCAACTTGTCCGGTAATTGTTCCACCACTATATAGATTTAGTGTTCCTGCTTGATTGTTAAAATCAACATTACCAGTTAAATCAGCGTTTAAGTTAAGAGTAGTCCCATCAA
>JAAFHP010000004.1:0-18476 GCA_013298405.1 Alphaproteobacteria bacterium
TTCAGGGAAGACAGTGATTGTGTAGTAGCTTAGCCTCTGTTAGCAGTCATCCCAAACAACTCCAGAGTCACCCCAAACACCGCAATAGTCACCCCAAACACCGCAATAGTCACCCCAAACTTGATTTGGGGTCCATAAATAAGTAGTGGATGCTGCATCAAGTGCAGCATGACTAAGGGCGATTCAGGATGACGACTGTGAGTTTCAGGATTGAATTCTTTCCTTAATAAACATAGTTGATGACTAAGGAAGTTTATGCTACATGAAATAAAATAATAGACTGCAGCACTAAAGTTTATTATATTTGGCCTACCTTTCTAATTTAGAACAGGAGGTTCAATATGCTTAATAAAGAGCAACAGCTACACCCAGTATACTTTTCACAAATAGCATTCCAGTATCAGCAAATTCTTACAAGAAACCGCCAAGAAGTATTCAATGAGTTGTCAAATATTTCCGCTAAAACATTACTGTTAATGTCGGTATGTATAGACTTAAATAATACTAATTATCAGACAGGTAAATTGAGTTTCAACAGTAGTAGTAAAAGAAATCTCAAGAAACCAAATAGCTTTAATTCACATAGCAATAGACCGGCTACTATTTCTACTACCGATAACTGGTTTGTAGCCTCATTTACTGATTCTGCGCCTAAACATTCTTATCAAAATATTGAAGGAAGAAGTTTTAATTTGCTTGAGAGTGTAGGGTCTTATATCTCTACAAAAATTACTTTAGATAAAGTAACACAATCAGTAATACCTACATCAAAAGAAACTGCATCCATCAAGCAGTTCGTTGAAGAAAATAAAATTCGTGATTATACGAATTCAGGAGATACTTGTGTTAGCATGAGCAATGACAGCTCTATAACTGATAAATTTGCACCACTAGTAAGAGATAGCGTAGAAGCTGAGGTTAGTAGTATCAAAAGTACTGATCGAGCAGTAGCAGTGCATAACATTAATCAGAATTCTCCTAATATTACCGAGTCTGATGCGATAGATATTAATGGCGGAACTCATATTAGCAGACAGGAGGAAGGGCAATTATATTATGACAATTTAGTAAAACACCTTAGTGTAGTTTCAGACAGGGGGGATAACTCTGACATAAGTCATGATGAACTAGATGATGATGCTCCTTTTATGATAGTTGCTGATAGTCAGAATCATAAAAATGATCAAGTAGAAGATATTGTAGAAGGGGATATTGAAATTGTTGAAGAACAGAGAGAAACTGCTTTGCCTAGGAGTGTAGTGCTACCAGTATCTATAAATTATGATATCTTACAGGAAAGTAGTGAAGATCTAGTAAAAGCAGCGCTTCCTCTTATAGACAATATTAAAAAACAGCAGGTATTTTCTCCTCTACCTGGAAAAATAGTTAATATTTGTGTTAACAAAGGTCAAACTGTAGCCAGAGGTGAGTTATTGCTGGTCATAGAAATGATGAAGATGCAAGTGAATATTAATGCTAGTTGTGATGCAGTAATTACCGACGTTTTTGTGGAACAAGATGATATTTTACCTGCAGGTCAAGTGTTGTTTGCACTTACGGAGTATGATCCAATTTAATTTAGAAGTTGTACATATATGAATTGATAAGTCTATTAAGTTATTAGAATAAGTAAGGTGATTTCTTAAATTACATATGTTATATTACCTCGTCTTCTTTACAAAACAGTTTACATAAAAAGCATTTTATGCAGCCAACAAACCTAAAAATTGATAATATAGAATTATCTAGTCCTGTGATTTTGGCACCTATGTCAGGTGTCACCGATTTACCTTACAGGAAGTTAGTAAAAAAATTTGGCGCTGGTCTTGTGGTGTCAGAAATGATAGCAAGTAGAGCAATGATTGCTTATTCCAAGCAATCTATAAAAAAATGTGCAGTTGAACAAGATGAGAATGATGCAACAAAAGCATGTGTGCAGCTTGCTGGATGTGATCCTGAGGTAATTGCTGAGTCAGCTAGAATAAATGAGGGTATGGGTGCTAAGATTATCGATTTAAATTTTGGTTGTCCTGCGAAGAAAGTAGTTGGTGGTTTTTCTGGATCGGCTTTAATGAGAGATGAAAAATTGGCCGCGACAATACTATCACACACTGTAAGAGCTGTAAAAATACCTGTCACTCTAAAGATGAGGATGGGGTGGGATGATGAAAATAAAAATGCTCCAGCTTTAGCGCAAATAGCTGAAGATAGTGGTATTAAGATGATCACAGTACATGGGCGGACTAGGTGCCAGTTTTATAAGGGTAGTGCCGATTGGGCTTTTATAAAAACTGTAAAAGACAAGGTAAACATCCCTGTTATTGCTAATGGAGATATTGTATGTCCGGATACAGCTAAGGAAGCTTTGAAGTTATCAGGCGCAGATGGGATTATGATTGGTAGGGGGGCATATGGTAAACCATGGCTTATTTCTCAGATTGCTCATTTCTTGCAGACAAATAAGTATCTTCCTGATCCTCCTCTGTCTGAACAATATAAAGTCATCCTTGAACATTTTGAAGAAATGATCGATCATTATGGAGAAGATATAGGCGTAAAAATAGCGAGGAAGCATCTTGCTTGGTATAGCGGTGGCTTGCCAAATTCAGGAGTTTTTAGGGCGACGATTAATCAGTTGATTGATGCTTTCGACGTAAAAGAGAAAATAAGAGAGTTTTATCTACCCTTAATTAATAATTAGTATTGCAGAATGAAAAAAGATATAGAATCACTGACGAGTAATGTTGAGTCGCATATTGAAAAATTTTTTGAAATGCATGGTGGCCAGGATCCAGGATCTGGTCTATATCAGAGAGTTATTGGAGAGGTTGAAAAAATTCTGATAGTAAAAACTCTTACTCATGTCGGTGGTATTCAAAATAAGGCAGCTAAGATTTTGGGTATCAATAGAAATACGTTACGTAAAAAAGTCAAGGAACATGGGCTTGATAAATAACAAATTGTTGTTAGTAAATGCTAAAGAAATTTCTTAGTTCTGTTATCGGTTACAAAGTAGAAAAAGCAATATTGTATTTAGTAGCAATTATATGTATTTGTGTAATTATTACTGGAGTTTTACATATTGATTTTTCTTTTAAGGGGGCACCAGATTTATTGTCTACCTTAAGCTATCTGCTAGCTACCTTGCTTTCCATACTTATTTTAGCAGTGCTTATAATTAGTAATAGGGTAAGTGGTAACTTTAGTTTTATTAAGGGTGGACGAAGGCGTGTTTCTAGGTTAAGAAAAAGGATTATTATTGCTTTTAGTATCGGCTCTGCTCTACCTACGGTGATTGTTGCGGTCTTCTCTACTTATTTTTTTAATATTGGAGTTGAGGCTTGGTTTGATAAAAAAATTTCAAAGGTGCTTGACCAGTCAGTTAGTGTCGGGCAATCATATATTGAAGAGCATATCTTACAGCTTAAGGGTACGGCTATTTCTGTAGCAGAAGATTTATCTTCAATGTACTATGACTTGATTCATAATCCCGAGTTATTTAATAGAGTGCTCAATGCTCAGGCCGAACTAAGGTCATTTGATGAGGGAATAGTGTTTCAAAGAAGCACCAACACTATTCTAGCGCAGACGGCATTAAGTTTTTCTTTATCATTTCTTGTGTTGCCTACACATATTTTAGATAAAGCCAATCAAGGTGAAATTGTGCACATCAAATCTGACCCATCCAAGATTCGTATATTGATAAAGCTAAAAGATTATAATGATACATACTTGCTACTAGGAAGATTAATAGATGCGCAAATTATTGACCATATAGATCAAACTTCTGGAGCTGTACAAGAATATAAAGCGCTCAAAGCTAATATTGAAATGAGTCAGATTAAATTTTCCGTAATCTTTATAATGCTTAGTATGATCTTACTCTTTATTTCGATAATATGGGGAAGAAAATTTGCCGAAATGATTGTAAGACCATTAAGAGAGTTGGTGATAGCTGCAGAGAAAGTTAAGAATGGTGACTTATCAGTTCAAGTACCAACAGAAAATCTTAAGAAAGATGAAATTAAGATTCTCTCAAGTGCCTTTAATAGAATGGTCAGCCAAATTGACCATCAGCAAAAGGATTTGCTTACTGCGCAGCGAGCATTGGCGTGGTCAGACGTCGCAAGGAGAGTGGCTCATGAGATTAAAAACCCTTTAACTCCGATACAATTATCATCAGATATGCTAAGAAAAAAATTCATTAACCAAGTGTCGGATAAAGAAGCTTTTGAAAAATATCTCAATAGTATTTATAAAAACGCTGGGGATATAAAGCAGATAGTTTCTGAATTTGTTGATTTTGCCAGGTTGCCTACGCCTAATTTCGGTAAATGTGAGATTGTATCCTTAATAAGTGATTTGGTTGAATCACGTAAATTGATAAATGATAGTATTAATTACTCCTTTATCTCCAACATTAGGGAATACATAGTTATCTGTGATGTGTCTCAAATCAATAGAGTTCTTGTGAATCTAATGCTTAATTCTGAAGAATCGTTTCCAAAAAATTCTAGGGATAAAAAAATTGCTATCTCTATTGTTGGCGATTCTGATTACCTAAAAATAATTGTTGAAGACAATGGAGTGGGGTTTAGTCAAGAAATACTAAAAAGCGCTAAAGATGCATATGTGACAACAAAAATTCATGGAACAGGTTTAGGTCTTGCAATAGTAGATAGGATTATCCATGACCATTTTGGAGAAGTGCATATTAAAAATAATGAGAGTGGTGGCGCAAGGGTAGAATTAACAATGAATGTAAGAAGTTTAAAGAATAAGTTAAAATAAGAGTGAATAATTTTAAACTATTAATGAATTTTACAAAATAAATCCACATATGTTGCATATTTGCTATAAATTTAGTTGATTTATCGTTAGTACGAGCTATATATTATATTTGTAGCTGTTTAGCTGGGTTCCAGCGCAGAGTGCGGATATTAAGAGGGGCATAGGATGGCATTAGATATTCTTGTTATAGATGATGAAGCTGATATCAGGGATCTGATTTCAGATATTTTAAAAGATGAAGGGTTTACAAGTCGTGTTGCTGCAAATAGCACCCAAGCATTCAAAGCAATATCTGAAAAACTCCCAAGCGCCATTATACTAGACATTTGGCTACAGGATAGTGATCTTGATGGGCTGGGAATTCTTGAAATAGTAAAAAAGCAGTATCCATTAATGCCAGTTGTAGTTATTAGCGGACATGGAACCATTGAGACTGCAGTGAGTGCTATAAAAATGGGTGCGTATGATTATCTTGAAAAGCCATTTACTCATGATAAGTTAATGATCGTACTCAGAAGAGCGTGCGAGGCAGCGAGGCTTAAAAGAGAAAATATTGATCTTAAATCTAAAGTTATTGATAAAACTGAATTTGTTGGGACATCGGCCATAACTACTAGGCTTAAATCTGAAATTGAGAAAGTTGCCCCTACTTCTGGTAGAATAATGATTACAGGAGCAGTAGGGAGTGGTAAAGAACTTGCAGCAAGATTGATACATAAAAAGTCTAAACGTGCTAATGGTCCGTTTATTGTGTTTAGTCCAATATCGATTAATCCAATTAAAATTCAACAAGATTTATTTGGAGAATTTGAAAGACTTGAATCAACAAATCTTTTTGATAAAAGAATTAGCATCTTGGAGGCGGCAAATAATGGTACACTATATATCGATGATGTAGGTGAATTGCCAATGAATGCACAAAATAAATTATTGAAATTTTTACGCGACCAAATATTAACAAAAGGTAACAAATCAATAAAGCTTGACGTAAGGTTGATTACCTCAACGACTAAAGACCTTGAGTCAGAAATTGTTCAAGGAAAATTTAGACAAGATTTATATTATCGCCTTAATGTTGTTCCACTTAATGTACCACTGCTCGCTGATAGAAAAGAGGATATTCCTCTTTTAGTAAAGTATTTTGTAAAACAACTATCAAAATTCTCCGGATTGAAAGAAAGAGAGTTTTCCGATGAGGCGATAGCTGCTATTCAGGCTTATAACTGGCCCGGTAATGTCAGGCAGCTCAGGAATGTAATTGAATGGAGTTTGATTATGAATCCTCCATCATCAATATCTGCTTCTGATAAAATTAGATCTGATATGCTTCCTCAGGAGGTGATAAATAATAGTGTCAACATTTCTAAGCCTGACAGTAATCTAGATATGATGTCAATGCCTTTAAGGGAAGCTAGGGAAGTATTTGAGAGGCAATATTTAACTGCTCAGATGAATAGATTTAATAGTAACATTTCTAAAACATCTACTTTTGTCGGAATGGAGAGATCTGCCCTGCACAGGAAGCTGAAGACTCTAAATATCCATACTGGAAATTCTAAATTTGCTGATGAAGAATTAGAAATACTTGACAAGGCAACAGTTGATGTTGGTAATTGACCTATGAGAAAATTAGCATTCCTTTTTCTACTGTTTTTAATAGGTTGTGGCGAAGCTGAGAGAAAAGCAAATGGAATGCTAAGTGATGAAGAAAATATCAAAATCAAAGAATATATAACAAAGCAATTCCAAGCAAAAAAGTCTGTAAATTTGAAGAAGACTTTCGGTACAAATCTTAAAGGTCTGAAATTAACAGGCGTAAGTCTTGCAGGCGAAGATTTAACAGGTATCGATTTTACAGAAGCTGAGCTTGCTCGAGTTGATTTTTCTGGTGCTATTCTTGATAATGTTATTTTAACGAATGCTACAATCCAAGAAAGTGACTTTTCAGGTATTGTATTTAAAAAATTAATTGCCCCTGGAGTGGATTTTCAAGCTTCGATATTTATTGGCACCTCGTTTGAAGAGGCGAATGTAATAGGCGCAAACTTTGAGGAAGCAGATTTTTCAAATACGAAAATCCATAATTCTAGATTTGATCAAGTTAATATGGCAAAGGCTATTGTGAAGAATTCTGAGATTGTAAATGTTAATTTTCAAAAAGCCAATTTGACGTTGATAGACTTATCTGGATCTAAAATAAACAACTCAGCGTTTTTTGGAGTTGATATAAGGTCTGCTGTAATGAATAATGTATTAGTTGACTTATGTAGTTTTGAGTCCTCAGATCTCTCTAAACTCAAAGCAAAAAGCTCAACTTTTACAAAGAGTGATTTTAATCAAAGCATACTTGATGATGTAAGTTTTAGTGAAGGAAGCAAATTTGATGATGTTAATTTTGATAATTCTTCAATGAAATCAGTAAACTTTTCCAATATAACTATCAATAATTCATCACTAAGAAGCGTAGTGATGTCAAATTCTGTGCTTTCTGAAGTAAGAATTCAAGGCACTGATCTAGATGAAATGAAGTTAGCTGGAGCAAAGATCACTAAATCATATTTTAGCAATATTGGTGGCTCTAACGTCCACTTTCATAAAGTATCAATAAAAGAACTAAAAATCACTAATTCTACTTTGATACGACCGATTTTTTCAAATGAAACAGCGAGTAAGCTGGCACTTGACAATGTTAGTATGATTAGTACATATTTTGATAATTACAATTTTGAGGATTGCTCTTTTACTAAAGCAGATTTGAGTAAGACAATTTTTAGAAATTCAAAAATTGCTAGGGTGTTATTTAGTAAGTCTAATTTGACTCAGTCAGCGATAATAAATGCTGATATGCAATCTATTACTTTTGATAATACCACTATAACTAATGCGCAGCTTAGAGGAGTTAATAGCGTAGCTATGGTTGTAATTAATACCGTACTTAATAACTGTGTATTATTTAATAATAAGGGGTTTGAAAGAGTAGTTAGTAATGATTCTATAAGTAGCCTGAATGAATTGCTTGTTAGGAAAGATCTATCTGGAATGAATCTATCTTTTATTGACCTATCAGGAGTGAATATAACTCAAGTGATCTTTAAAGGGACTGTTTTAAGAGGGGTAAAGCTTAATAACGCAAAAATTAAAAGTTGTTTAATAATTGAAGCAGATTTAAGCAATGCAGACTTAACCAACACTGATTTTACAGGCTCTGAAATCAGAGGGAGCATATTTTATTCTGCTTTACTAAATAAGACTAATTTTAGTAGTGCTAAGCTTACTGATTTGGATTTTTCTAGATCGATAGTACAAAGTGTTGTGCTAGACAATGCTAAATTAGAAAATATCAATGGTCTGACTCCTCATGTTGTAGCTATTGATAACACTAAAAAGTAAAGTTACACAAATAGACTTTTACTTATAAGGAAAGCTTTTAAGCAATAATATCAGGTTGAAGCTTGGATTTAAGAACCTTAATCTTATCTTTGAGAAGAAGTTTACGTTTTTTAAGCCGCTGGATAGTAAATTCAGAAAATTTAGTACTTGATTCTGGGTCATCTATAATTTGATTTAGTTCTTGGTGTTCAGACTCAAGTTCATGCAGAATCAATCGCATTCTACTAATATCGTTTTGCATTAAGCTGGCTATATAGGACTATAAGACATGGAGTTTAGCACTTTATAGTTGAGATGTAAATATTGCAGTATATTTATTATTGACAAAAGTTGATTTTAAATCAAGACTACTGACATCAAAATGAAGTATTTGTTTTATGACCTTTTTTCGTGAATTTAAGAGACGTGGCTATTTTCATCAATGCACTAATGAAGCGCAGTTGCTTGAGTTTGAGAGTAGCGATAAAATAATAGCATATTTGGGGTTTGACTGTACTGCTAGCTCCTTGCATGTAGGGAATCTAATGCAAATAATGATTTTAAGACTATTGCAGCAAAATGGGCATAAACCGATAGTGTTAATAGGTGGAGCTACAACAAAAGTCGGTGATCCTACTGGAAAAGATGAGGCAAGAAAGTATTTATCTGATGATGAAATCGAGAAAAATATCAATGGCATAAAAAAATCTTTATCTAAGTTTATTAAGTTTGGTGATGGGCCAAGTGACGCAATAATGCTTAACAATTCCTTGTGGCTTGAAAAGCTTGGTTATATAGAGTTTTTAAGAGATATGGGCAAGATGTTTTCGGTAAACAGAATGCTGACTATGGATTCAGTTCGTTTGCGACTAGAGAGAGAACAATCACTTACATTCTTGGAGTTTAACTATATGCTTTTGCAAGCTTATGATTTTTATCACTTAAATAAAGAATATAATTGTAACCTTCAACTTGGAGGGAGTGATCAGTGGGGTAATATAGTAACTGGTGTAGAGTTGATAAGAAAAGTAAGTGCTAGAGAAGTAATAGGTCTTACTACTCCTCTTCTTACTACTTCATCAGGAGCAAAAATGGGTAAATCAGTCAGTGGTGCAATATGGCTTAATGAAGAGCAGTTATCAGCATATGATTATTTCCAATTTTGGCGCAATACTGAGGATAATGATGTAGCTAAATTTTCTAGGTTATATTGTGAGTTTAATGATAATGAACAGCAAGAATTCGATATTTTGGCAAAGGATAATATTAATGAAGCAAAAAAGAAATTGGCTTATAGAGCTACGTTGCTTTGTCATGGTAAAGAAAAGGCTGAAAACGCATTAGAAACAGCAATTAAAGTGTTTGAAAAAGGTGAAGTTGGTAGAGATATACCTGTGTTTGGAATTGATATTAAATTGCTAGAGATAGGAATACCGTGTTTTGATTTATTTTTTCAAGCAGGCCTTGCTGATTCAAAAGGAGATGCAAGAAGGTTGATTAGAGGTGGAGGAGCAAGAATAAACGATGAACAAATTAATGATGAAAATCAGTTAGTAGTACTAAGTAATCTTAAATCAGACAATACAATAAAATTGTCTGCAGGTAAGAAGAAGCACATTACTGTGAAAGTATAGTAAATTAAGTTGAATTAGCGCAATATCATTCTTGTCTAGTCATTCCCGGATACTCTAACGGTCACCCCGGACTGGATCCGGGGTCCAATAAGTAACTTCAAGGTTGCGAATGCTTTAAGTGATGGATCCTGCATCGAATGCAGGATGACTAAGAGAGGCGTTTGGGATGACAATTACGGGATAACCTACGAAACTAGTACAACGTCCAAACTCAACTTGCTATAAGTTATTTTGCGGCTGCTCTGCTAAGCCGATCATTAATTGCAAGGCCAATACCAGTATTAGGTATATTAGCTATTGCAATAGTAGATATATTATTTAGCAAGCAATATTCGTCTAGTTCATCTAGATAGCTAAATAAATTACTAGCAGCTTCAGCTAAGTCTCCTTCAGAACTCAGATTGAGACTGAATCTAGACGATAACCTGCTGCTGGCAAAATTAAGGCCCACTTCACCTTTGTTTAAATTACTTGCGTCAAGGCGTAAGCTTGTACTCGGCGAGTAATGCTTTAGTAACATACCCGGCGCTTTCACATCAGAGTCGGTAGTTGCTATTTTAACTTTCTTAAGTAATATTTTTTCAATTACCTCAGGTATAATAAAACCATATCTAAGTATAGTGGGTATTTCAGTAGTCAAATCTATAATGGTAGACTCTAATCCGTATGCTGTAGCTTTTCCGTTATCCAATATAAACACCTGATTTTTAAAGTTTTTTATAACATGTTTCAGTGTTGTTGAGCTAATTCTTCCTGACTTATTGGCGCTTGGAGCTGCGATTGGTTTTGCAGATTTAGTAATAAGTTCTTGAGCTATTTTATGAGACGGAATTCGAATAGCTATACTACTCAGACCAGCTGTCACACAATTTGCTATATTACACTGACTACTTTTTGGTAGCACCATTGTAAGAGGTCCTGGCCAAAGGCTTGCTAGTTTTATTGCATCATCACTAAATAATGCTAATTTTTTGGCTTCATCTACATTACTTACATGTACAATAAGGGGGTTAATTGCAGGTCTGCCTTTAGCCTTGAATATTTTTAGGCATGCATTTTCATTTGTTGCATCAGCACCAAGGCCATAAACTGTTTCAGTAGGGAACGCAACAAGGCCACCAGATTTAATTATTTCAACTGCTTCTTTCATAGTTGATATTAATTATAACTGATCAAAGTTTGCTATTTTATCAAATGTATTTTTTACTTCATTAAGCAGCGCTAATCTATTATTAGCCACTTCTGCATTTTCAACATTTACTAATACATTATCAAAGAAATTTCTCACTGGATCTTTTAGAGATTGGATAATTTCAAGTGCCCCATCATAGTTCCTATTATTAATCTCTTTATTTAAAATTGGGGATAAATTTTGAAGAGAAGTATATAGTTCCTGCTCATTTTTATTGTCAAACAAGCTAGAATTAACATTAGATTTTATGACTTTATTAGCCAAGATGTTATTAGCTCTTTTATAGCAAATAACAAGATCTTGCGAGTCGTTTTTGTCAAGAAATTTTTGTAAGGCCACTAATTTTTTATCAAGCTCATCTAGATATCCAGAGTTAGATAAATTAAGGACAGAAGAAATGAGCTTATGGTCGTATTTATCTTTGAGTAAATGCTTAGTGCGCTCTTCAATGAAGAGTATAATATCTTCGTGATTAGAATGTTTAAGTTTATGCAAATCGTCGCTAAATAATGAGAGCGAATGTTTTACTACTTCGCATAAATCAAGGTGCATCGAATTTTCTATGATGATTCTGATAACTCCTAGTGCAAGTCTCCTTAAGGCGAAGGGGTCTTTTGAGCCACTAGGTTTTTCTCCAGCAATCATAAGACCGCACAAACTGTCAATCTTATCAGCAATAGCTACAATAGCTGCTCCTTTTGTAGGGCAGGTGTCATTTGGTCCTTGTGGTTTATAGTGATCTCTAATAGAAACAGCAATTTCTTCACTTAAACTATCATTTTTAGCATAATAATATCCCATTACACCTTGTAGGTTAGGGAACTCATTTACTACTTCTGAGACAATATCATTTTTACAAAGAGTTGAAGCTGCTGTTAATTCCTCTAGAGAAGGTAAGCCAGTTTCATGGTGACTTAATTGCTTATACAAGCAATGTGTTATTGAGTCTATACGTTTGACTTTTTCAGCCAATGTACCAATTTTTGCATGAAATATGATATTTTCAAGTTTACTTGTTTTGGATTCTAAAGTTGATTGCAAGTCTTGTTTATAGAAATAAAGAGCATCTGACAACCTTGCAGACAGCACTTTTTGGTTACCATTAATCACGGTGCTTTCATCCGTAGACTTTATATTTGATACGAATATAAAATATGGCGCAAAGTTACCGCTAGAATCAATCAAGCTAAAATATTTTTGATGAGTTTTCATCGAACTCACTAAAACTACACTAGGTATACTTAAGAATTTGCTATCAATTGTTCCAATGAAAACTTGTGGATATTCAACAAGTCCAGTTAGTTCTTCAAGTAAGTTATCATCTTGCTTTATTGTAAGCCCTATATTTGACGCAAGCTTAGTTGCTTCTTTGATAATATATTCCTGTCTTGCTTCCTGGTCTAAAATAACAAAATTATCTTCAAGTTGCCTCTTGTATTCATTGAAATTATTCACGATGAGGCTAGATGGGCTCATGAATCTGTGGCCGTAGCTTAAGTTATTAGCCTTTAAATGCCCTAAATTGAAATCTACTATTTTCCCATCGAAGATACATAGAACATTAACAAGAGGTCTTACCCACTTAAGCTGATAACTTCCCCATAACATTGATTTTGGCCATACGTATGATGTTATTAAACTAGGAAGGCATTCTTTAAGCACAGAAGATGTCTCTTGTACTGGGGTAGCTTTGTTGTAAATGTAATATTCAACGTTGTTTATAGTGTCTTTGCTCAAAGCTTGTAAGGAGATCTGGTGGGACTTGCAAAAGCCATTTATTGCAGCTTCGGGCGAAGAGGTTTTTGGGCCCCTGATTTGCGCTGTTTGCGCTTCTATAGTGGTTGGTAGGCCAGTGACATGAATAGTTAATCTTCTTGGGCCTACATAGGTTTTAATTGAATCAAATTTTAGCTTGCTACTTTGAAAATAGTCAGTAAATATATCCTCAAATGCTTTAGCAGCATTTGATTGCATCATTGCTGGTATTTCCTCAGAAAATAATTCAAGTAATAATTCGCTCATATTAAACACTTCCCTCTAATTCCATCCATTTTTGACATGCCATTTTGGCTAGATGGCGAACTCTTGTAATATATGCAGCTCTTTCAGTAACACTTACAACGCCCCTTGCGCAAAGTAGATTAAAGATATGGCTAGCCTTTATGCAATATTCATACGCTGGGAACGGGAGATCTTGTTCAACAAGTTGGGTGCACTGGATTTCTGCTTCTTCAAACTGCTTCAGCAGTATTTGAGTATTAGCAACTTCCAAGTTGAATTTAGAAAATTGCTTTTCAGCTTCAAAATCTACTTCGGCGTAAGTAAGAGCTTTATCACCCACTTGACCATTCCAGTCTAAATCTTTTACTGCGTCTACACCTTGGATGTATAATGCAAGTCTTTCAAGCCCGTAAGTGATTTCTCCAGCAATGGGTTTTAGCTCTATACCTGCAATTTGTTGCATGTAGGTAAATTGTGAAACCTCCATACCATTACACCATACTTCCCATCCAAGACCTGATGCACCAAGTGTAGGAGATTCCCAATCATCTTCAACAAAGCGTATATCATGTTTTTTGGAATCTATACCTATGTACTCTAAGCTTTTTAAATATAAATCTACAATATCATCTGGTGACGGTTTGAGAAGCACTTGAAATTGGTAGTAGTGCTGCATACGGTTTGGGTGCTGTGCATATCTGCTATCTGTTGGCCTTCTTGATGGTTGAACATATGCTACATTCCACGGCTTTGGTCCAAGACAGCGAAGAACGGTGGCTGGATGAAATGTTCCCGCACCCATTTCAACATCATATGGTTGCAGAATAGCGCAACCATAATCTTGCCAGAAGTACTGTAATTTCAGAATCAGTTCTTGGAATGATAATTTTTTCATATCGTTATTTTTAGTATATACCAAAGAAATTAAGCGCTAAGTATATTAGCAAAAAGCTATTTTGGCTAATAAAATTTCGGCCCTATTCATAAGCCTTCATTGGAGAGGTATGATATTTATTTCAGGATTTATATTCAATAATGCTATCATTTTTATAATTTTCTTATTGAACACTTGTTTAAATTGAATCATAATCCCTACTTTCCCTTGTGGATTTAATATTTCAAAGTAGCTAATTTTTATATATATAATGCTCAAAAAAACCAGTATTGTTTTAACTACTACTAATACCAAACAAGAAGCTGAATCGCTAACGAAAGCCTTGCTAGACTTAAAGTTAGTAGCATGTGTACAAATAGAAGAGGTAAATAGTTATTATGTATATAATGGAAAGTTTTGTAGCGAATTGGAATATCGTTTGGTAATCAAAGCTGCAACAAAAAACTATCCAGCTATAGAAAGTTGGATAAAAAAACACCACACTTATCAAATTCCTCAGATAATAAGACTTGATATTAGCGATGGTTTAGAGGAATATATTAAGTGGGTACATCATGAATAGATTGTCATTTGTTATCTGGAGAGGCTTATGAAGTTATGGCATAAGGTGTTTCTTGGCCTAATTTTAGGGATTATATTTGGTGTATATCTTCCGCAACATGTTGAAACGATAAAGCCAATAGGAACTGTCTTTTTAAGACTGATTAAAATGGTTATTGTGCCTTTGTTATTTTTCAGTTTGGTTTCTGGTATCACCGGCATGAGGGACCCTAGCTCAATTGGTCGAGTGGCTAAAAAATCAGTGTTAGCCTACCTTGGCACCACATTACTTGCAGTTACTTTTGGCTTAGGAGTAGCTTTTGTGATGAAGCCAGGTGAAGGAATAGTGCTTGAAATGGGTAAAGTTAGCGACAAGGTGGGTCAAGCTGATTTTGATCTGTTACAGTTTTTTATTGAAATAGTTCCAAGCAATATTTTTCAGGCATTCACAGATGCAAATGTACTACAAGTAGTATTCTTTTCAATATTTACTGGTGTAATAATTAATAATATTGATTCAGCCGCGGACCCAATACGGAACTTTATACACTCTTCGGCTAAAATAGTATTAAAGATGATTTCTTGGGTAGTCCAGATGTCTCCCTATGCAGCCTTTTCTTTAACTGCATGGGTGATTGGTACTCATGGTATTGAGGTGCTTTATACATTAGGCATGTTAGTTGAAGCAATAGTTATAGCATTTATATTACAGTACGTTATATACGGAATGATTATCATGATCTTCTGTGGGTTATCACCAATTCCATTTTATAAGAAGAGTATAGAATATCAAATGATCGCTATGTCTACTGGTAGCAGTAAAGCAAGTTTGGCTACAACAATGCAAGTGTGTCGTAGTAGGTTGGGGGTTTCTGAGTCAAGCACTTCTTTCGTCTTGCCACTTGGTGCGTCAATAAATATGAATGGTTTATCAATTAAGTTAGGCCTGTCCGTAATTTTCTTTGCTCAAGTAATGGGAGTAGATCTTAGTGCGTCAGATTATTTAATTATAATACTTACTGGCACCCTTGGTTCAATTGGCGGAGCTGGCATACCTGGATCCTTTATTATTATGCTGCCTATATTATTAACATCTGTTGGACTTCCTATAGAAGGAGTTGCATTACTTGTTGGTATTGACAGGGTGCTTGATTTACTTAGTACTATGATAAACATCACTGGTGATGCTGCAATTACACTAATAATAGATAGCTCCGAAGGAACTTTGGATAGGGAGATGTATAATGCTTAAAAATATACATATAATTTGTATATTGATAGTACTAATTTGCTCAGAAGCTATAGCCAGTAATAATGTGATTCGTATAGCATCAGGTGGATTATTGGATGGTCATTTTAATATAAGCCTTAAATTATGTAGATACATCAGCGCTTCTAATAATGGCATAAAGTGCCAAGTTGTTCCAACTTCTGGGTCATTGGAGAATTTATGGTTACTGCAAAGAAATCAAGTTGATTTTGCGTTTGCTATGTCGAATCTGGTGATAGAGTCATACAATGGTACAGGGCATTTTACAGGCACTGTTCCTTTTAAGGATATGTTCCAATTGCTTAGATTGCATGATGAATATTTTACTATTTTAACTAGGGATGCAGATAATATAAAATCCTTTCAAGATATTGATGGTTTAAGAATATCAAACGGTCACCCTAAATCTGATAGTACCGTTGTTTATGAAGCGATAGCACCATATTACTCATTTAATAAAGATCCATACGATGTTGAGCTTGTGCATGAGGAATATGCCAAAAGTTTTTGTGAAAAAAAAGTTAATGTTGTGATGTTAATGACAGGCCATCCTTGTGCTATAGTAAATATGATTACAAATAAATGTGATACAGAATTTGTAGCTATTGATTCGGATAAATTAGATGAGATTATTAAAAATTATCCTGGTTTTAAAAGAGTATCACTTGGTGGCGATTTATATCCAGATGTGAGTGGTACCGTTGATACTTTGGCAGTTTCGACAGCCCTGGTATCAAGTACTGCTGTAGATAGAAATATTATAATGAATCTTATGAATTACTTGAAAACTAGAATAGATAAATTAAAATTAGCAGATCCGATGTTATATGATCTAGATAATGAGCAGTTTACCAGTGGTTTTGTTATTCCAGGTTTTATGCTAGACAAAAAGTAAAAAAATAATTTTTAAAAAAAAGCAAATTTATGTTCAAAAATATTATAATACCAGTAGATTTATCTGATAAGCAATCTCTGAAGGCTGTTTTTCCACCAGCTCTGAATTTTGTGAATGCGTTTGGGTCTAAGCTACATCTTGTACATATTATGCCTGACTTTGGTATGAAGTTGGTAGAAGACTATTTACCAAGGCATTGGATGAGTGATCAGAAGCAAAAATATATCAAACAGTTTGAAGAGATTGTTGAGAAGTATGTTCCTACTGGTGTGAGTGTGGATTACTACATTGGAAGAGGTGCGATATACGATGAGGTGATTAAGTATTCTGAGAGTGTAAGTGCTGATTTGATTATCATCTCAGCAGTAAGGCCACAGCTTAGGGATTATATGCTTGGTCCAAATGCTTCCAAGATAGTGCGTCACTCTTCGATTTCTGTTATGGTTGTACGGGATTAGTGTCTTAAAACTTATATCCAATTCTTATTCCTATATCAGTTAGCCCTGGGTTTGGTTTTGCAATATCAGCGCTTGATATATGATCGATCATCAAAGATATGTTATAATCATCTGAAATATTATATCCTATTGAAAGTGATTCTCTAAAAAGGAGGTTTGATCCAATAGGGCGTTGCTTGTGTGAGGTTTTTTTTACTCCGTTATTTAAAGACACACCAAGTGAAACCTCTACATAAAATGGATTTAACTTATTAAATGCCCAAGTGACTCCAGAATAGATATTACTAGTATACCCTTGGTTATTCATACTAACGCCAATATGAGGACGACCATTGAGTAATGAATCTACGTTGCTTGCTAAGAATTCAATGTTGATATTTTTGCCTTTTTCAATTCTGTTTCCCAGTTTTCTATCAAAATCATGTTGGCTGATGCCGAGTTTAATTTCTTCAGCTAAAGCTGTGTTTGCAAATAAAATGCTCCATGTTATTAGCTTACTTACTTTTTTATACATCTTTTCTCCCCAAGGCTATCAAATAAAATTCACTGGATTCTTTGCGACTTGAATCCGGTTTAAAGTGTTTTACTATTTTAAAATTCTTTTTCACTATGTCTAGCATTTCTCCTTCAGCGCCACCACGAAAAATCTTAGCAACAAAGTGGCCACCAGGTTTTAAAACTTTTAAGGCAAACTCTAACGCATTTTCACATAAGGCGATTATTCTTAAGTGATCTGTTTTTCCATGTCCAATAGTGTTTGCTGACATGTCGCTCATCACGACATCGGCTAGTTGACCATCAAGAGTATCTAAAATAGTTTGTTTAGCTGATTCGTCGTTAAAATCCATTTTTATTAACTCAACTCCAGCGATTGGCTCTATTTCTAGTAAATCTATGGCTATTAGTTTATTCTTAGCATTTTTACCATTAGATCCGATTAATTTAGCTGCAACTTGTGACCATCCACCTGGTGCTGCTCCTAGATCGATTACATTGTAGCCAGGTTTTAAGATTTCAAACTTTTCATTTATCTCAAGTATTTTATATGCTGCTCTTGATCTGTATCCATCTAATTTAGAACGAGCTACATACTGGTCATTTAGTTGTCTTGACAACCATCTGGTTGAAGATGTTTTTCTTCTTTTTGCAGTTTTTACTTTAACAAATTGTCCTCTAAAGCCAGTTTTATTAGTAGACATTATTAACCTTTATTTTCTGAGTATTTATCAAGAAGTGAATTGACAAATCCAACTTGGGAATCATCTATCATTTCACTCGCTATATCAGTGTATTCATTAATAATTACTTTACGCGGCGTTTCAGGAAAGTATTTTATTTCAGATACAGATACCCTAAGTATTGCTAGTAATAATTTTGGTAGTTTTTCAAGAGTCCATTCTGAACTAAGGTGCTCATCTATGATTTTATCTA
>JAAFHP010000004.1:18486-37407 GCA_013298405.1 Alphaproteobacteria bacterium
TAGATTATTCGATGTAAACTCCACAAGTTCATACATATAACTAACGCTAGGTTTTAACTTCAAATTACTTAAGTCATTAATTTCATGGTCGCTTTTAACGTCATTATCTTTATAAAAGTCTATTACATTTGTAAGTAATGTATTGATATCTACAGCTCTATCAAGTGTTTCGTATTGATAAATTGTTTGTATAGCTGCAATCCTTGCAATAGACTTGCTGTTTAATTGGTGATTCGTTGACATTATTTAATACTGATAATTACTGTCTGCATTCTAACAAAATAACCAACAAAGGCAAATAACATTATGCTTGATAGCCTATGAAGAAATAATAAGTAGTTTATATTCCATTAGTTCTGCATTTTTAGATTGTTTTTTTGATTACTGGTGATATAAAAATTTGATATTGATATATAGAATAGGTAATTTTCGTGAATAAAATTAATCAGCTTTGCTTAGTATTGATAGTCATTATTTTATCTTCCTCAGCTTCGTTAGCGGAATCAATAAATGCTATAAATATTAAAGGTAATCAAAGAATTGAGAAATCAACGATCCTTGAATATCTTGGAATGAATGTAGGCGGCCAGTACAATGAAGAAGCTAGAAGTGAAGCAGTAAAAAATTTATATGGCACATCCCTTTTTGAGAATATAGACATAGAGTTTAATGACGGTGTGTTAAATGTGAGTGTGCTAGAGACTCCATTTGTTAGCAAGGTAGTATTTGTGGGGAACAATAAGGTTAAAACTAAAGTATTAACAGCTGAAATTCAAACAACTGCCGGTGAAAGTTTAAAAAAATCAAAACTCAAGTCGGATGTCGAGAAAATAAAAGAAATATATAAGAGATCAGGCAGGTTTTCTGTGCATGTTAGCTCTAAAATTGAATCCCAAGAAAATAATAGGGTCAAAGTTATTTTTGAAGTAGAAGAAGGGCCTAAAACCGGGATACGTAATATTAATTTTGTAGGTAATGAAAATTATAGAGACTCAGAACTTAAAACAATTATTCTGACCAAAGAAGCAAGGTGGTTTAGGTTTCTAGAAAGTAATGATACGTATGATCCGGAGAGAATAGAGTATGATAAATATCTATTAAAACAATTCTATAATTCTGTCGGATTTGCAGATTGCAGGATAATCTCAGTTACTGCAGATTTGGCGCAGAATAAAGATGGTTTTGTGCTTACCTATTCGATTGATGAGGGTAAAAAATATAAATTTGGCCAAACTACTCTTGTAAATAAGCTCAAATCTATCAAAGATGAAGAGATATCTAAATTCTTTAGTAAGAATGAAGGAGATACATTTAACATGAATTTAGTGCAAAAGATGGCTGATAAAATAACTGATTATCTAGCAGGTAAGGGTTATCCACAAGTTGATGTTCACCCAGATATTAAAACGAATCCTGCAAGAGGAACAGTTGATGTGGTGATGGTGGTAGATCAGGCTGATAAGATATTTATTAACAACATAAATATTTATGGCAACTTAAAAACGGAAGATCATGTTATTCGCCGCGAACTTAAGATAGCAGAAGGAGATGTATATAATAAAGGGAAGATTGAAAGGGGAGAAAGAAGCCTTAGAAACCTAGATTATTTTAGTAAATTATCCTTAAAATTATCTCCTACACAAAAAGATGATAGGTATGACATCAATATAGATGTTGAAGAGAAATCTACGGCTTCTGTTGGCTTTGATGTTGGTTACAACACAGCTGGTGGTGTGTTTGGAAGAGTTTCGTTTTTAGAAAGAAACTTAATAGGTACTGGTAAATACTTAAATGCAGGCGTACAAGCTGGTAAGAAAAGCATTTATTATTATGCTGGTTTAACCGAGCCAAATTTTATGGATAGAGATTTATCTCTTGGCGGTAGTGTGTTTAGAAGTGAAAATGGTAGAGGGAGTGGTTTTACAAACCAAGATATGAACTATTCAATGAAATCCACTGGTGCGAAGGTCAATTTAGGTTACGATATTGTTGATGACTTAACTCATTCGATAGATTACTTGATTAAAAGGGATAATTTAAAAGCTCCAAAGAGTACAGCATCAGTGTTTATTCAGGAACAAATGGGTAATTTTGTTACTTCGGCGGTAGGTCATTCTCTTACTCTTGATAAAACAGATAGTAGAATTTTACCTAAAAATGGATTTTTATTAGTTGGTTCACAAGAATATGCTGGTGTAGGTGGTAATAATAAATACTTAAAACATGAATTAGAAGGTAAAGCTTTTAAGTCATTTTTTGAAAATAAATTTACTGTGATTCTTTCAGCTTCAGCTGGTCATATTAAAGGGATGAGTGGGAGAAAGGTAAGAATCTCAGATCGTTTTAATTTGGGTGATTATACCTTAAGGGGTTTTGAGCAAGCTGGTATTGGACCACGTGATAAGGTAACGGATGAAGGACTTGGTGGACAAAAATACTATGCGCTTTCTACTGAAGTAAATTTCCCTCTAGGTTTACCTGAGGAGTTTAACGTTAGTGGTGCGTTATTTGTCGATGTTGGTTCATTGTGGGATGCAGACTCAAAAATATCTAAATCATTTTATAATGATAAAGCTTTGAGAGGATCGACAGGTTTTGGTGTAATATGGGTCACAAAATTTGCCCCAATTAGGCTAGATTGGGGATTCCCATTCAAGAAGCAAAAATACGACCAAAAACAAAATGGTCCGCACATTAAGTTCTCAACGCATTTTTAAGTAAATGTAGTTAATAGAATTAGCGTGCGCAGCTTTGATTGTATTATATACTAGAACTTAGCAATGTTAGTTTAGATAAAAAATAGAATATATGTTAAGTAGACTCGTTCTTATTTTTGCTTTGGTATTACACACTACCAGTAGTGGATTAGTGAGTGCTAATAGTAGCATAGAGGCAAAGGAAGATGTTCATGCTACTAAAATAGCTGTTGTTGATGTTGAGTCGGTATTGGAGCACTCTTTTGCTATTAAGAGTATAAAAAAATCTATCAGCGATATTAGCAGTAAAATTGAGAGAGAGTTAACAGAAAAAGAGATTAGTCTTAAAAAGATAGAGTCTGATCTTATTAAAGATAAAGATAAGATGACGCAAGAACAGTTTAATGCAAAAGTTCAGGATTTTAACAAAGTAGTAAGCAAGGCCCAAACGGAAATCCAAACAAAAAAGGATGGATTAGAAAAAGCTCACTCAGAGGCAATTAATAAAGTACAAAATAGTATCATTTCAATTATCAGTGATTTGTCTAGGATGCGTGGTTATAGCATGGTTGTTCCGAGCTCGCAGGTGTTGTATGTTACAACAGATTTAAATATTACCCTAGAGGTGATTACCAAACTAAATGAAGCACTTCCGGCGGTTGAGGTGAAGTATTAAACAAGTCTTCTTCTAGATCTAAATATCATCATAGTACATTCAGCTCATATTTTAATGCCCCGTGTAACATGATTTAAGCCATAGCGTAAAAAATGATTATATGCTATAATCACCAATTTGAATATTTTTGAATTATTATGAGACTAAAATGTGGGATAGTAGGACTTCCAAACGTTGGAAAGTCGACTTTATTTAATGCTTTAACTGCAAGCAACAACGCTCAAGCAGCTAATTACCCGTTTTGTACTATCGAACCAAATACTGGTGTGGTTACTGTCCCTGATGACAGGCTTGAGAACTTAGCCAAGTGTGCTGGTTCTGCTAAGATTATACCGGCTTTTATAGAATTTGTAGACATTGCAGGCCTTGTAAAAGGAGCAAGCAAAGGTGAGGGGCTCGGGAATCAATTTTTGTCACATATTCGAGAAGTTGATGCCATAATTCATGTGCTTCGTTGTTTTGAAGATGCAGATATTACTCATGTTCATGGGAAAGTTGACCCAGTTGAAGATGCAGAAGTAATAGAAACTGAGTTAATAATAGCTGATCTTGATTCAGTAGAAAAAAGATTGCCTAATATGGCTAAGAAAGCTAAAACGGATAAATTGCTACAAGAGCAAGTGAATTTAATGGAGATCTGCAGAGAAACTCTAGTGAAAGGTTTACCACTTAGGGTTTTGAACGATAAAGTTGATAAGAAATTATTAGCTAGCCTGCAACTCTTAACCTCTAAGCCTGTGTTGTATGTGTGTAATGTGCTTGAAGACGAAGCAAAACATGGCAATGCACATTCTGACCAAATAATTCAAAAAGCTGCAAAAGAAAACGCTAATGTGGTCATAATATCTTCAAAAATTGAGGCTGAAATTGCTGTATTAGAAAGCCAAGAAGAAAAAATAGATTTCCTGCAAAGCGTAGGCATTGAAGAAACTGGATTAAGTAAAATCATCAAATCTGCATATTCATTACTTGGGCTTAGTTCGTTTTTCACTATAGGGCCCAAAGAAGCTCATGCATGGACTTTTGAGACTGGAATTAATGCTCCTGCTGCTGCCGGTATTATTCATACTGATTTTGAAAAAGGTTTTATTAGAGCAGAAGTGATTTCTTGCAAAGAGTATCTAGAACTAGGCGGAGAAGTCAAAGCAAAAGAACTAGGTAAGCTTCGAGTTGAAGGAAAAGAATATATAATGCAAGACGGCGATGTAGTGCATTTTAGATTCAACGTATAGGAAAAAATATGAAAGTTATTGGCCGCGTGCCACCTGTATTATTATATTTTTTAATATCGCTTTCCACATTAACAGAAACAGTATATTCTGCAGCTTTACCTCAAATTGCTGAACAACTAAATACGCTTGGCAGCATTGCTCAATTATCCACTACGGCATATTATATTGGATTTTCTGTAGGTATTTTTACATTAGGTAGAATCTCAGACTTTTATGGCAGACGCCCAGTGATTTTATTTGGTATAGCGTTTTATACTATAGCCACACTATTAATCAGCTTCTCTACTAATATAGAAATGTTTATAGCCTTAAGATTTGCACAAGCTTATGGCGCAAGTGTTGGTTCAGTAGTAGCGCAAACTATGGCAAGGGATTCTTTTAAGGGATGGGAATTATCCTATATCTACGCTAGCGTATCAATGATTATGGCTTTTGTTCCATCGATTGGCTCGGCGCTCGGTGGGTATATAATAGAATACCTGAAAGATTGGGAGTATATATTCTATTTCTTGGTAATATTTTCAACAGTATTAGGATTTGTGTATTTTAAATTTCTTCCTGAAACTAATCCACATATTGGACAAGTAAATGATAGTAAATTCTATCATGTATTTCTTACTGCCATCAAAGATAAAAAACTTATTACTTTTGCGATCATTGTGGGAGTGTATAATGGACTTTGCTTTGGTTTTTATATTCAAGCACCGTTTATCTTTATTGAAAGGTTACAAATGTCTCCTTCCACTTATGGCAAATTATTTTTACTTTTGACTATTTCAAACTTATCCGGCGGATTGATTGCTAGGTATATGATAAGCAAATATATTAGCACCAAGAAAATCATGGATTTCGGATTAATACTTAGTGTAATAGGCTGTGTATCACTTCTTTTTTGTGCCTTATTCATAACACAAGATGACGTATTTTATGCTTCTATAAGCATCTTTGTTCCTATGGCTCTTCAGCTCATGGGACATGCGATGATAGTTCCAATGTTATTAAGACACGCAATTGAGGATTATGGCAAAGTAACAGGGACTGCTGGATCAATTTTTGGAAGTATGTACTACTTAATCACTGCAGCAGTAAGTTTTATGATAGCTACATTTCATAGTACTAAGATCAATAATTTTGCATATCTTTTTGCGGTCTTGTTGGCTTTATCTGTTCTTTTGTTTGTTTATAAAAATAAAACTAGTTTCAGAAATAATGGGTAATGGCTTCTTTATCTACATAATGTCGAGTTTAATATAACTTTTCTTTTCCTTAG
This sequence comes from Alphaproteobacteria bacterium, assembly GCA_013298405.1. Lineage (GTDB taxonomy): Bacteria > Pseudomonadota > Alphaproteobacteria > Rickettsiales > Rickettsiaceae > Megaera_A. Next base: position 24,361 of record JAAFHP010000004.1, read on the forward strand.
TGCGTATGCTTAAGTAACAACATTATTGATGATCATTTACGCTTTGTTTGCTAAATTTTTTAGACAATAGCTATATTCTTAATCTATAATTGTACTACCATAATAAACAAAATAATGAGAAAAGAACATGTCATCTAAACAACAACATCCTTTTCACTTGGTTGCACTGAGTCACTGGCCAATAGTCACTGCTTTTTCATTGTTAATTCTAGCTTCTGGAATGATATTGTTTATGCATGGGTATCCTCTGGGTAAAGAAGTACTAGGTGTAGGAATCCTAGCCGTCATTTTTTGTACCTTTAACTGGTGGTCAAAAATAATTGATGAAGGGCGTACAGGACACCATCATAGTGATCAAGTAAGACATGGACTCAGAATAGGTATGGCGTTATTTATCCTTTCTGAAGTAATGTTTTTCTTTGCTTTTTTCTTTTCATACTTTTCTGTCAGCTTATTTCCTGCTGGTCTTCTTGATGGAGTTTGGGTGGTTGCAAAAGGTGTTTGGCCTCCAGCGGGAATAAAGACTTTTGATCCATGGGATATTCCTTTTATTAACACTCTAGTACTGTTGCTTTCTGGAACAACAGTTACATGGGCGCATCATGCAATTATGCATAACCAGCAAAAAGATTCTATTACTGCTCTTGGGATCACGGTTTTGCTTGGTATAAGTTTCACACTACTTCAAGCATATGAATATCATCATGCGGCTTTTAAATTTACTGATGGTGTTTATGCTGCAAATTTCTTTATGGCCACTGGGTTTCACGGTGCTCACGTAATAATTGGAACAATTTTCTTAACTGTTTGCTATTTTAGAGCTAGGAAGGGTCACTTTGTTGCTGATCAAGGGCATTTAGGTTTTGAATTCGCTGCTTGGTACTGGCACTTTGTTGATGTGGTGTGGTTATTCCTATTTACTTTTGTCTATGTTTTAGGCAGATAAGGACAACTTGAATCAAGTTAATTCTGCTTTAAGTCGTCCCAAACTAGATTTGGGATCCATTACTTAGTTTATGGACCACAAATCAAGTTTTGGGTGACTTTAGGGGAAGTAGGATGACGATAAATTGAAACCTGTGACTGGTATTTAATACCAATTCCAACCTAAATTACTATAGCAGAATCAAAAATTATCATACAGTATTCTTCTTGACAGATACATTAATTAATGTTAACTTACCGAGCTGCTAAGTAAAATATATAAATAATATTTAAATAGGAATGATATGGCATCAGCATCAGCAGCATCAGCATTAAGAAATGATATAACAGGATTAGTATCAAGATTGATTGATAGTGGAACGAGGATTACGATAGATCTTGATGAGAGTTTAGCTTTAGCAATAATTGTAGGTATTTTAGCTGCGCGAACACCTTGTAAGCCACTAGATTGGAATCATGATCACGATTATCATGATCATGATGGTAGTGCTCCGTTAATGGGTGCTAATGATATCAATCTAGTTGAAGCTTTCTAATAATGATTATAAAGGCATCATTCCACTTTCTCACCAGAAGCCACGAGGTTCTGATGAGAAAGTTGAGTTATGCAAAAGGTAACTCAGCGCGATAACCACCTAAGCCATGCTTCCCAATCTCTAAGACCAAGATTTTCTTCAAAAGTAAGCATATCATCTCTGGCTTTTACACAGATTGAGTGAGGAAGAATAATCAATTCTGCGCTTGTTGAAAGCGTGGCAATTTGAGTTTTACATGCCATTTCAAGATGATAGCAATAAAACATTGCTTCGTGTATTGTCTGTCCGCATGCAATAAACCCATGATTTCTCAAGAACATAACTTTCTTATCTGCTAAATCACCTACTAGTTGATCGCCATGTACATTATTATCTAGGGCTAAAGCGTTATAATCATGATAAGCGAGCCTATCATAAAAATGCAACGCCCACTGGCTAATTGGCAAAAGGCCTTTTTTCATTGCTGATACAGCAACAGTTGATACAGTATGTAAATGAAAAACAACGCATATATTAGTCTTAGCGCGATATATGCTACCATGTATAATGTAGCCAGTTTTGTTATACTGTTTTTCACTGCCCTCCAGTACATTACCATTTAAGTCAACTTTTAATAAATTATCTTCAGTAACTTCGCTAAATCGTAAACCAAATGGATATATATAATAATAATTGGCTCCACTAGGTCTTGCCGATAGATGAGTATAAGTATGATCATCCATACCTAATTTGGCTAATATCTGATAAGCGTTTGCTAAGTCGCGTTTTATCTGAAAATCTGTACTCATAATCTTAACTATTTAAGCTGGTTGTAGGGAATAGAAATCAACTACTCGATAATTTAGTGCTTCGGATATGTGATGCTTTCTTACATTCAAAGAAGCAGACAGGTCTGCTATTGTTCTTGCTACTCTAAGTACTCTATTATATGCGCGCATAGAAAGCTTAAATTTTACTGCAGCCTCATTTAAAATTCCTTTACCCTCATCATCTGGCAGTGCATAATCTATCAATAATTGGCCATCAAGCGCATTGTTTAATTTAATATTATACCCGTCATAACGCTTTATTTGTACTTCTTGAGCTAATTTTACTCTCTTAGCTACTTCATGACTCGTTTCTTCTTCTGAAGGTTTAAGCATATGCTCATAAATTAATTCATTTTCCAAAGTTCCTACTTCAATATGCAAATCAAACCTGTCTAGAATAGGTCCAGAAATCTTTGATAAATAGTTACTTGCACATTCAGGTGCTTTATAACAAGCCTTAAGAGCATCGTTTAAATATCCACATTTACATGGATTCATTGCTGCAATCAATTGAAAATTTGCTGGGTATCTTATATGAGTACCTGATCTTGCGATAAAAATTTCCCTGGTTTCTAGTGGTTGTCTTAAGGATTCAATAACTCCTGAGGGGAATTCAGGAAACTCATCCATAAATAATACTCCATTATGTGCAAGGGATATTTCTCCTGGTTTTACTTTTCTGCCAACTCCACCTCCAACCATTGCGGCAACGGTGCAAGTATGATGGGGCGCTCTAAATGGTCTCTGCTGGGTGAGAGTACCGTCTTGTAAACGTCCAGCGATGCTTGAAATTGTGCTACATTCTAATATTTCAGTCGCCGTAAGTTCAGGTAATATACCAGGTAACCGTGCGGCAAGCATTGACTTACCAGCACCAGGTGGTCCATACATGAGTAAATTATGGCCTCCGGCAGCCGCAATTTCAACGGCTCTTTTTGCCAATTTCTGACCTCGTATATCTTTCAAATCCGGGTATTTTGGCTGCCTGTCAATTCTAGATGCAATTGGCTGTGATAATACTTGTGTTCCTTTAAAATGATTTACTAATTCTAGTAAATTTGCTGGAGCAAGAATATCATCATTACCAGACCAAGCAGCTTCAGAGCCATTTTGTTTGGCGCATATTATTCCCATACTTCTTGCTGTTGCACCTACGGCCGCTGGCAGGACTCCACTAACTGGTAAGATTGTTCCGTCTAAAGATAATTCACCAAGAATTAAATAATTTTTAATTATCTCTTGTGGCAGAACTCCTATACTTGCTAGTATTCCTGCGCTAATTGCTAAATCAAAATGACTCCCTTCTTTGAGTAAATCAGCAGGCGCTAAGTTTATCAGTATCTTTTTAGCAGGGAGTGAAAGGCCTATTGATGAAAGGGCCACTCTAACCCTTTCTTTTGACTCAGCAATCGTTTTGTCAGCAAGACCAACTATTACAAACTTGGGAATCCCTGGTTCGATTTGTACTTGAACATCAACATCAACAATTTCAATTCCACTAAAGGTCAGACTAGAGATTCGTGTTATCATACTTCAAATTATATTAATATAATTCAACCTATAGTATAAATTTAGCTAAATCTATATTTTTCATAAAATTCGATAGTTGTTTATCAACAAATTTATGATCTATTTTCACCTTGGAATTCTTCTTGTCACTAGCTTCAAAACTAATTTCTTCAAGTAAATTCTCAAGAATTGTGTGTAGTCTTCTTGCACCAATATTCTCTATTTCAACATTGAAATTAGCTGCATAAGTAGCAATTGCATCTACTGCATCATCCGTAAATTCTAGTGATACACTTTCGGTTGCAAGAAGTGCTACATATTGTTTGATTAAGCTTGTTTCAGGTTCAGTTAAAATTTTGACCAAATCTTCTTTTGTTAAAGAAGACATTTCAACTCTAATTGGCAGTCTTCCTTGGAGTTCAGGTAACAAATCAGACGGTTTTGAAATATGGAATGCGCCTGAAGCAATAAATAAAATATGATCTGTTTTTACTGTTCCATACTTAGTGACCACACTAGTTCCTTCTATAATAGGAAGAAGATCCCTTTGCACCCCCTCTCTACTGACTTCAGGCCCTTTACCTTCTGACTTTGAAGCAATCTTATCTATTTCATCAATGAAAACGATACCATCATTTTCCACTGCGCGAATAGCATTAAAAACTGTTTTATCTTCATCGATCATTTTTTCTGACTCTTCAGAAGTAATAACTGTTAAAGCTTCTGCTATTGATAACTTTCTTTGCTTCATTTTGTCTGAGCCAAGTGCTTTGCCAAGCATATCACCTATATTAAATACACCCATCGCTGCTCCTGGCATTCCTGGGATCTCAAAACTACTTGCTCCAGCAGGCCCTGTATCTTTCACGGCAATCTCAATTTCAGTAGAATCAAGCTCACCATCTAGAATCTTACTTCTGAATTTATCCCTTGTTTCAGCTGAGGCACTTTTTCCAACAACTGAATCTAGGATCCTCTCAACCGCCATTAACCTGGCTTTGCTTTCTACATCTTTCTTTGCTGTTTGCTTTTGCATTGAAACCGCAATCTCTACTAGGTCACGTATTATCGATTCTACATCTCTACCAACGTATCCTACTTCGGTAAATTTTGTTGCCTCAATTTTCATAAATGGCGCACCAGCTAGTTTAGCTAGCCTCCTTGCAATTTCAGTTTTCCCTACACCGGTTGAACCTATCATTAAAATATTCTTAGGCATGATCTCACTTCTCATAGGCTCTTGTACGCACGAGCGACGATACCTATTCCTTAATGCCACTGCTACAGCTTTCTTAGCTGGCGTTTGCCCAACAATATACCGATCTAGTTCAGAGACTATCTCAGCTGGAGTTAGTCCCATATTTTTATTTTTTGTCATGTTACTTTCTCTGTAATGATATTATGATTTGAGAACACGCAAATATCAGCTGCAATATTCATTGACTTTAATGCTATTTCTTCGGCGCTAAGCTTGGTATCAATCGACAGTAAAGCACGAGCTGCTGATAGGGCAAAAAAGCCACCAGACCCAATAGCTGCAACATTATGTTCGGGCTCAATAACATCACCATTACCTGTAAGAATAAGAATGTTATCTTGATCTGCAACAATAAGCATTGCTTCAAGACGTCTTAGGTATTTATCTGTTCTCCAATCTTTTGCAAGCTCGACAGCACTTCTGACTAATTGATTTGAGTATTTTTCTAATTTAGCTTCAAGTCTTTCAAATAAGGTAAATGCATCAGCGGTTGATCCAGCAAAGCCAGCAACAATTTTGCTATCAGATAATGATCTTAATTTTCTAGCTGTTCCTTTAACAATATTATTGCCCAATGACACTTGTCCATCGGCAGCGATTACTACATCTTTTCCCTTTCGTACGCACAAAATTGTTGTTCCGTGATGGGTAATACTATTACTTGCCCCTTGTGACATAAAATACCCTAAATAATTAATATAGTGTTATAATACAGATAATTATCTCAAGCCTACATTACAAGTGTTTCAAATACAAATTTTATGAAATTATTTTCTACAAATTTGTTAGAAATTTGCTATAACTTATATCTGACAATTTGCTTATACATTTAGGTTAAACTGGTTATGTACGATAAAAATAATATTTTTGCAAAAATCATTAACAACAATATTCCAAGCGAAAAAATATACGAAGATGAAATGGTAATTGCCATAAAGGATATTAATCCTGCAGCCCCTATTCATATTCTGGTCATGCCTAAAGGAGAGTATACAGACTTCTCTGACTTCGTTTGCAAAGCAAGTCAAGATACAATTGTACATTATTTTAAATTAATAGATAAAATTGCAAAAGATAGTGGGGTCATAGATTATAGAATTGTTAGCAATAATGGTTCTAGCTCTGGGCAATCAGTATTTCATTTCCATACGCATATCTTAAGCGGGTCAAAAAATAAGAATTTATTGGATAAAAATTTATGAGTAAAAAATTAGTAGTAGCAGTAGTGGGAGCGACAGGGAGCGTTGGGCATGAGGTACTGAATTATCTTCATGATAGACAGTTTCCAATAGAACACCTAATCGCTTTAGCGTCAGAAAATTCAGTAGGTAGGAGTGTTAGTTTTGGCGACGAAGTAATACCAGTATTAGATCTTAGAAATTTTGATTTTAAAGGGGTAGATATAGCATTCTTTTGTGTTAGCTCAGAAATATCTAGAAAATATACCAAAGATGCTGTGGCAAAAGGATGCACAGTTATAGATAAATCCTCCTTATATCGTCTTGATGATGCAGTGCCACTAATAGTGCCTGAAGCAAATATTGATAAACTTATCGAAGTAAGAGGCAAACCTAGTATTATTTCCAATCCAAATTGTTGCGTGATTCCACTTGTAGTTGCCTTAAATCCTCTACATAATGCCGCAAAAATTAAGCGCATCATTGTTTCTACATACCAATCTGTTTCAGGTGCTGGAAAACCAGCTATGGATGAGCTATACATGCAAACAAAAGCTAAGTTTATATTTGAAGAATTAAAACCCAGAATATTTCCTACACAAATAGCTTTCAATCTATTCCCGCATATCGGTGAATTTGATCAAAATGGATCAACCGATGAAGAGTTAAAAATTCAAGAAGAAGTTAAGAAAATAATAAGCAAAAATATCAAAATATCTGTAACTTGTGTTAGAGTTCCTGTTTTTGTTTCTCATTCACTATCAGTTAATGTAGAATTTGAAAATGAATTAAGCGCACAAGAGGCGGAAGAGATATTGCGAGAGTCTGATGGAATAAGCGTCAACAGCATTGGTAATGAAGTAAAGTACACCACGCCAATTGATGCTACAGGTAATGATGAGGTATTTGTATCAAGAATCCGCGATGATTTATCTGTAAAAAATACCATTAATCTGTGGATTTGCACAGATAATTTGAGGAAGGGAGCTGCACTTAATGCAGTACAAATTGCTGAAAACTTGATAGAGAACACTTAATGGATATAACTAATTCATTAATAGAATTACAAGGGGAATATGAAGTTGATTTCATTTCACTGAAATATTTGGATGATAATGGAGTATTACGTGAGATTGACTACTCGGCTAACTCTATTAAACAAGACCCACTATCGCTTCGAAATAGTTTCCTCAAACTCCTTGATGATAGGCACTTTATTGATCCTTTCAGAAGCCATAGAACTTTAACAATATTTTGTGATAATTTACTTTTATCTAAACCGCTCAGGAGTATTACAGAAAAGATTCTTAAACATAGAAAAACTACTGATAAGTATTCAGCATTTATCCATTTCTGGCCTATAATCAATGGTAAATATGAATCTAAAATTAACTACGTAGATAATTACTCAAACCTAAGATCTGAAATTGTAAAGACTCTTGAACTTTCAGGGATTGAAACTAAAACCCACTATTACAACATTAAATCGAATTCGTGTGCTATTGGTATTACAGGAAGTAGTATTATAGAGCTAGCCGATAATATTGTGATTTCTAGGTATATTATTTCAAATGTAGCAACAAGTTATGGGCTGAATTTGCAATACACTAACAACATATTTCCAAATATTGACTTGCATTTAACTGTTAAAGAAACTCAATCTGCACTTGAACTTTCTGCACTAACGAAGAAATCAGCTATAATATCAAAATTATGCACTGATTCAGGAACTCAATTTTTTGAATTTATCAATATCAACATACATAAATTTGCCAAAGCAATAGACATTGAAATTAATATAAGGACAAATGACTTTTTTTCGCCTTATATCGCGCTACTAGAATTGCTTGATTACCAGATTGATCCGGTAATAATTGAGAAAGAACTAAACGTATTACTTAAGGATTATTAACCATAATTTAATTTATTGATTCAATTAACCATTCATGCTATAGTTTAACATATTCACCGCTAATAAAAAAAAACACTATGAAACAACTACAAAACCAAACTGAAAAAAAAGAAAATTATCTGAAAGTTGCGTTAAATCAGTGCGAATCAGCTTTCAAAATTACATTTGTTTTTGCGTTTATAATTAATCTTTTGATGTTGGTTACTCCCTTATATTCCCTGCAAGTTCTAGACAGAGTTATAGGTAGTGGAAATTTACAAACTCTATTAATGCTATCAATCATTATAGGGTTTATATACTTTGTACATACGTTGCTTCAAATAGCTAGATCTTTTACTCTAATCAAGGTGGGTGAATGGCTGGATAATACTCTATCACCACTGCTATTTGGACATTCTATTTCAGCATCTGCTACCAAGGTTGACCCTGCGTCTAGCCAGTTGCTTCGTGATTTCCAAAACTTGAAAACATTTCTTACAAGCACAGGGATCAACACTCTTTTTGATGCACCATGGAGTATTGTATACATAATTATAATATTCTTAATTCATCCATATATTGGCTATATCACGATTGCTGGAGCAGTAATTATTGTAGGCTTTGCGTTCTTTAATGCAGTGGCAACAAACAAAACTCTCAACGAGGCTACGGAATACTCAATAAAAGGCATGACGCAAGCTGAAATTGCTAATAGAAACGCTGAAGCAGTTGAAGCAATGGGGATGATAAGAAATGTTCGCAGAAATTGGTCAAAATTTAATGAAGCCTCTCTAGCAAAACAATCAACCGCAAGCTACAGAAATGGTATAATCTCAAACTTCTCTAGGTTTATACGTAACATTATGCAAATGGCTGTTACAGGGGTTGGAGCATATGTAGTAGTGAATAGTAATGGACAAGATATGACTACCGGCGGAATGATTGCAAGTTCCATCATCGTGGGTAAAGCGCTTGCACCTTTTGATAACGCTATAGGTATGTGGAAGAGCATCAGTAGCACAATGAAATCGTATAAAAATATTAATGACTCTTTGAACAGGCACGTAGAAAGAGATCAAGCAATGCCTATACCTCATGTTGATGGTCATTTAGCTGTAGAAAATGTATATTATGCTGCACCTATCCCTCATGGTATGCCAGCGCCAGTTGTTCCTCGGCATATTTTAAAAGGAGTATCATTCTCCCTGCAGCCTGGTGAAATTTTAGCAATAATCGGCCCTAGTGCTGCTGGTAAGTCAACATTGGCAAAAATTATCGTAGGAGTGTGGCATGCATCATCTGGCTCAGTAAGACTAGACGGAGGAGATGTGTATACGTGGAATAGAGAAAATTTCGGTGAACATGTTGGTTACTTACCTCAAGGAATAGAGCTATTTAGTGGGACAATCAAAGATAATATCGCAAGAATGGCTGAAAATATTGACCCTGAAAAAGTCATTTCAACATCGAAAATGTGTGGAGCGCACGAAATGATATTAAGGCTTTCTGATGGTTATGATTCAGACATAGGACCAGGTGGATCCAACTTGTCTGGAGGTCAAAAGCAAAGAGTTGGGCTAGCTAGAGCATTCTATGGCAATCCGAAACTTGTTGTACTTGATGAACCAAATGCAAACCTTGATGAAGCTGGAGAACTGGCTCTAGCAAGCGCCCTTAAAGAGGCTCGTCAGAAAAAAATCTCTGTAATAGTTATTTCGCACAGACCATCTATATTATCTGAAGTTGACAAAATAATGGTTATTCAAGACGGTGCAATAGCTAGTTATGGCCCTAAAGAAGAGATATTAAGCAGAATACAAATGCTTAAAAATGGTATGATTCACATTAACGATAAATAAGGATGAGTAGGCATAATGTCCAACGATAAAAATGAAATTACACCAGAGAAATTAGAGCAAATAAAGCAACTTCAACAAATGTTAATGCAACAGCAAGCAGGTGCTCTAGGACAAGCAGCTCAACTAGCAAAACCCTCAAAATGGACTGTAAAAGGGATCTTTCTTGCTGTGATTCAATCAATGAGCAATGCAGTTAAGTTTATTGATCAATTAATATATTTAGTAGTCAAGCCAAATTCTGATAATGTAAATGATGTTGTTAAAAGTGCAAGATCGCCAATTTTATTTGGTCTCTTTGTAATGGTATTTTTTGTGTTCTTTGCTGGAATCTGGGCGTCAATTGCTCCACTCGATAGCGCAGCAGTTGCTATTGGGACAGTTGTAAGTAGCACTCAGAAAAAGGTGATTAATCATCAAGAGGGTGGCATAATAAAAAATATTTATGTTAAGGTTGGTGATAAAGTTAAAAAAGGAGAAAGGCTGATTGAACTTGATGATAGTAGGCTTAAGTCAGAGTATGAAAACACTCTGAATCAATACAGAACATTCCTTGCTAGTGAATCAAGATTATTAGCCGAAATCAATCATTATGATAAAATAGAATATCCAGAGTTTATTACTAAAGATCAATCTGTTTCTGATGTAACTAAAATTATTGAAACCCAGGATAATCTGTTTAGCTCCAAAAATAAAGTTATGGATGCTGAAAGAGGTTCTATGAAACAGAAAGTCCATCAACTTAATAAACAGATTGAAGGGTTAAATGCAAAAAAAGAAGCTCTAATTAAGAACTTAGAAGCTACTGTAGACAGGCTGGATGCTACCAAAAAGCTAAACGAAAAGGGTTTTGCACAAAAATCAGCTTTGCTTGAGCTTCAATCAAGAGAAGCAAGCCTTAAAAGTGAAATAGCAATTACTGATACTGAAGTAACAAAGACTGAACAAGAAATTACTAAAACTGATATAGAGCTTTTAAATTTTGAAAGTAAATTTACTACTCAAACTTTGACTGAACTTAAGGAAGCTCAATCCCAATTGTCAACCAATAGAGAAAGGTATAATTACTTGCAAGAAGCAATAACCAGAGTAATAATTAAATCTCCTGTTGATGGAACAATAAATAATATCAATTTTCATACAGTCGGCAGCACTATTCCTGCAGGGCAACCAATCATAGAAATATCGCCAACTGACGATAAATTGGTAATTGAAGCAAAAGTAGAACCCAAACAAATTGATTCAATAAAAGAAGGTTTAGTGGCTAAAATCAGATTTAGTGCTTTCAAATCTAGAACTACGCCATTATTCCTTGGAAAAGTAATATCAGTATCACCTGATATTATAATGGATCATCAAAGAATGGGTGGTGATCCCCTTGCTGGAGGTTATTACCTAGCTAGAATTGAACTGGATGCGAGTAATTTTAAAGAACTTGCAGAACCAAGAAAACTAGTTCTTCACCCAGGAATGCAAGCGGAAGTACAGCTGATTACTGGTACCAGGACATTGTTAAGATATCTACTTGATCCAGTGATTGATGCTATGTTCAAAGGCTTTAAAGAAAAATAAACCACTTGTAAGTATTTATTTTTGTAGCTTCAAAAAGCTATTGACTATAGGCTAATAGAAGTATATAAATCCATCATTACCATAGGTGTTCCGGGGATGTAGCTCAGGGGTAGAGCGTCTGCTTTGCAAGCAGAATGTCGGGGGTTCGATTCCCTTCATCTCCACCATTTTTCTTGATAGATTTTATCAATTGCTGCAAACTGCACTAATATGGCAAAAATAACTTTTTCTCCTCTTAAAGCGTCACATTTTTCATATATGCTAAAATGGCTAGAAACACCTCATGTAAAAAAGTGGTGGGATCAGGATATTATTTATACAATGGATTTAGTAAAAGAAAAATACGGATCATATGTTGATGGCTATAAACAAGTAAATGGTAGTAATAGATCTATTCATGCTTATATAGTTAACTTAGAACAAGAACCTGTAGGGTACATACAAATTTATAATGCTAATGACTTTTCTCGTAGCAAACCGCTCTCTGGGTTACCAAAAAACTTAGGTAGTATCGACCTATTTATTGGTGAAGAAAAGTATTTAAGGCAAAATATCGGATCTATGTCTATTGAACAATTTTTAAACAAGCACGGAACTGGCTATTCTCATATTTTTGTTGATCCAGATTCAAATAACACTTCTGCAATCAAATGCTATAAGAAGGCTGGGTTTTATATATACTCAAAACAGCAAGATACAAATGAAACTTGGATGCTTAAGGAATTATCTTATAATGAGCGATAAAAAATCTACTAAACTACAAATCAGACACCTAGATGCACAAGACTTTGTCCAGATAGAAAGCATCTTAAGAATTATTGGCTGGGCAGATCAGTATGTTACCGGACAACTCGAGTGTATTAAAACACTTAGCACACGTAGTACAGGGGAGGTGTGTGTTGCAACAATCAATCATGCAGTAGTTGGCTTCGTACAGGTGGAGCATCATAAATGGAACCGTTTAAGCCATATACATGGTCTTGTTGTACATCCAGATAGGAGGCTAGGGGCAGCTAGAGACCTTGTAAAACATATAGAATTTTCTGCAAAAACTAGAGGTAATCGAGGTATCTTTGTGGATACACCAGTTGATAATCTAGGTGGGAGGAAATTCTACACTTCAATTGGTTTTTCGCAGGGCTATATCATGCCTAAATTTTATGAATCTGAATTGGACGGGGTAACCTTTCAGAAATTTTTTCAATGACTATCAGAGTAATAAAAACATGACCGCACAATATCGTTTCAAAGTAGAAAAGTTGATAAGAGACAAGGTACCAGAAATTATAGATCAAGAAATAGGAGCATCAATAACCTATAAAGTATTAGAAAATGACGATTATATAGCAAGCTTAAAAGATAAACTCGTTGAAGAATCACATGAGGTTGTATTAGCAGATAATATCGAGGAAATTATAGATGAAATTGCTGACCTAATGGAGGTAATTAATACACTCACGGAAACCCTTGGTATCTCCTCGGGCGAGATACAA
>JAAFHP010000040.1 GCA_013298405.1 Alphaproteobacteria bacterium
CTTCATTTGATGGCATGACGCCATCAGCAATTAAAAAAGAGCATGATCTTAGGTGATCTGCAATTACTCTGTATGAGAATAAGGCATCACCTTTGGCGGATTTTTTTATAATAGATTCAGCGTTTTCGATTATTTCTCTAAATACATCGGTATCATAATTATCATGTACACCTTGTATTACCGCTGAAACCCTCTCTAAACCCATACCAGTATCTACTGACTTTTTTGGGAGAGGAATACGTGTATTTTTGTCAATTTGTTCAAATTGCATAAAAACAAGATTCCATATTTCTATATATCTATCACCATCTTGATCTGGTGTTCCAGGTAATCCTCCTGGAATTTTGTCTCCATGATCGTAGAAAATTTCTGAACATGGTCCACATGGCCCTGTATCGCCCATAGACCAGAAATTATCATTCGTCTTAATTCTTATTATTCTATCATCGCCAATATTAGCGATTTTTTTCCAATATAATGCTGCCTCGTCATCATCGTGATATACCGTGACATATAATTTATCTTTAGGCAGTTTAAAATCGCCAGTTAATAAACTCCACGCATAAAATATTGCTTCTTCTTTGAAGTAATCTCCAAATGAGAAATTACCCAGCATTTCAAAAAATGTATGGTGTCTAGCGGTGTAGCCAACATTATCAAGATCGTTGTGCTTTCCGCCAGCACGAACAGATTTTTGTGAACTTGTTGCTCTCGTATAATCTCTTTTTTCGACTCCGGTAAAAACATTCTTAAATTGCACCATACCAGAATTAACAAACATCAGGCTTGGGTCGTTATGTGGAACGAGCGGACTTGATGGAACATGAGTATGATGATTATTCTTAAAATAATCAGTAAATGTACTGCGAATCTGTTGCGTAGTTATCTTGTTCATAATTGGCATAAAGTTGCTTGAGAATAAAGTCAGATACTAGATAATTTATGGCTAAATTACAATATTAAATTAAAAAGCTTTTTTAACATTTTTATTGCTGTTGAGCTTAACAAGATTAGTACTTACTCTGAAATAAAAGAGACAGTAGGTTGGCAAATGACAAATTTTCATGGTTCTAGATGGGACTATGCATTTACGCTGATTAATAGTTTATTCCACAGAAAGAATCTTCTAGTGTTCTTGGGAAAAAATGGCGCTACTATTGGAGCTTTCAGAAGAGATGTGCTGCAAGATAGTATTTATGCTGATTATACCTCAGATAGCTATAATGGCGATTGTAGAAACTTTATGCAGCGTTATAAACACTATAGTATAACCTTTTTACTTGATAATAAAGAATCTGAGTTGCACCATGAAATGCTACCTATCCTTAGTTCTCTAATTAAAGCTAATCCAGTTGAAAAGTTTATTTCAGAGAAATATAAACCAGATGATATAGTTGCATACAATGTATATGAGATTACTAGCGGCGGCGGCGAGGTGTGGAATACTTGTATTGCGCTTTCGCCGTTTTGCCCCCCTCTTAGTGATATTCTTGAATATGCTATAAAGAAGTCATACAAGTATGATGGAGTTTATTTCCTGTCATTAGAAATTAGACAGATAATTAATAAGATTTTAGAAATATCTGATAATGCCGAACATTTAGATAGGCTAACTTTTTTTACAGTTATCACTAGAAATAGTCAAATTAGAATCTTTGTTAAATACAAAGACAATGTGATGAGTGAGCAAACTTTTGAACTGCCACTTGATAAGTCAGATATGTATGTTATTGGCGTAATAGAGCAATCCTTATCAGACAAGCTATTATATTATAAAGAATATATTGCTACACTTGGGACACCACCTTGCATGGTTTTTTTGCTAGATGATACTTTAAAAGAACTTGTCCCACAGTTAAAATTTCAGGATATTGAAAAACTTGTATTTACACAAAAAGAACTCAGTTTATCAGAAAAATGCATGGATGGTAAGTTTCAAGACCTAGCATTGCTTGAGTTGTTAGACCACATGGAAACTAATCTTGGGTCAAATAAGCCGCTTAAAGCGATTACTAAATACACTTTAGTAGACGCAGTAATCTTTAAACCAATTATAGCAATAATTATTGCTATGGTAATCTATCTTAGTGTTATTAAATACCAAGCTATTAAAATTAATTCAGATGCAAAAGATTTGAACAACCAATATTATAAATTAGCACAAGATTATAGGGATATAAAAAAGCGTAATCCAGATATATCTAATATAAGTGATCTGCTTGAGATGCATAATTTAGACAATATAAAATCTAGGATCTCTGCATCTCCTTACAATGATTTAAGGTACATTATAGTTAATAATGATAGTAATTTAAAAATTAAAAGGATTTCCTGGAAGCTGATTGACGTTATGCCTGTAAATTTCCCCGAAAGTGGTTTGGATATTTTTATAGATGTAGTTTATTCAGGACTCGCTAATGTATCAGAAGACAGCAAGAATGCTCTAGCTGAATATAAGAAATATTTAGAAAATAATTTTTCAAAGCACAAAGTAACTTTATTTAAAGATACAGCTGAAGATATGCAATTAATCGGTAGAACCATTAATGTCTTAGGTAGTTTTACGATAAAAGGAATTGTGGGCGAGGAAAAGAATGCTAAATAGGTTACTTATCCATTTAAAAAATATCATTTTTTTTAAGCTCACTATTTACCTGCTGATGATAATTTTTCTAGTGGTTGTAATACCTACATTCATTGATGACCTTGAAAAGTCTAGGGAGAGAAAGCGTAAAGCAAATGATTTTTTACAGGAAACTTCACTCAAAATTAAGTCAATTGATAATTTTGAAGAGAAATTAGTAGGGCTCGATAAAGCTTATAGAAATTTAACAAATTCCAAGATGAATCTAGCTTGTGAAAAGAGGCATAAGTTTGTCGTTGGCATCGAAGAAATTAGTAACAAAAATCGACTAGAGAAAATATCCGTAAGAATCACTAAAGGGTATAATGATAAAGATTTTTTCCTAGATATTGGTAACGTCAAACTAAGTTATCATATTGCTGACATCACTTTTAAGGCGCAGAATTATACACAGTTTTTATCTATTATCAGAGATATATTCGAAATTATGCCTCCTGGTTCAGTAGTAATTAGTTGTGGTACAATGATGATTGACTCTTTGACGCCAGAAATAATAGCAAGCTTAAACACTATAAAGGCGCCAGAATTATTAGATGCTAAAATAAAAATATTACTCAGGGATATAGTTTATGAAAAATAATTTAATTTTACCAGAAGGCGTTGATCCAAGACCGTTTATTGACTTATTTCAGGATTATTTATCGAATAATTTACCACCTCAACTAATAACGTCCATTTCTAATTTGCTTGCCATAGATTACCGTCTTAGAGTTAAGGCATCTATTGCCATTTCTGAGTATGTGATGATTTGTTGTGATAGATTGAGAAAACATTTGGGATATAGGGTAATCTTAGAGGAGGATTTTTCTGCGGCTATGAGAATGTTCACTATAGCTATTACCCCTGAGAAGGAAGATGATGGAGAAGTATTAACTCAAGAACAATCGCAGGATATAGTTGTCGATTCAATAATTGATGCTCATTTTAGTAATCTTCCAAAAGAAGAGCAAATGCTAGTTCGTTCAGTGCTAATTGGTATGATTAAAGGTGGTGGAGGAAGGGAATTGATGAACTTAGCAGTATCTGATCCAAGTTTATTTAATTCAAGAGTAGTCGATGCTTTAAAAGGCAAGAAGGGAGAACAAATGATTATTCAAGAATTAACTTCAAAAGTTAACGAATTAGCAATAAACAACCAAGCACTTCAGCAAAAAGTAGGCACCTTTAAGGGGGTTTTTGCTAAGCTAGCTGTAGTTGTTGGAGTTGCGCTAGCTGCAGGAGCAGGACTTATGGCAGGCGGAGCTTTAGTGCCTGCTATGCTTATTCCGGGAACAATAGCTGTTATAAAATTTGCACCAGTAATTGGAGAAAAGTTAGGCCAAACTGTTGCTAGAAAATCTAGTGTTGTTCAAGGAATTCATAGCGATATAAAATCTATCAAACATGATCTAAGTGCAGCTCATGGCATAGAAATGAGTACTGAAATTAGCATTGAATCTACAATTACTAAAGAACAGGCCAAGGAGATACTTCAATCTGTAGAAATTAACGTGAAGCAAAGTGAAGCCCAAATTGATGAACAGATGGCTACAAAAACGGCGGACAGAAACCGTTCTAAGAATGACCAAGGACGTGGCTTAGACTAAATTTAAACTATTTTCTGATATTCAAAATAGACTTTTCTGATAGCAAGGATCCATAAGGTACATACAACAATAAATATCACCATTAATGATGGAGCGATCGAGTGGTATGTTGCCATTGGTAAGATTGTAAATATTATTGATTGCACTAAGCCGCTTGCCGACTTGCCGATTTTTGGACTAATCACATCTACAGCTGCTTTTCCCTTTGTTCGTAGTTCCTGATCTAAGGGTATATATAACATCTGGCTAGAAGTATCTAAGATTGAATATTTTGACCCTTTTGAGAGAATGTTCTGCACCGCACCAAAAAATACCGCAAGCGCAAGTGGTGACATCAAAATTGCTCCTTCAAAAAAGTTGATAATACTAGTATCAAAAACCACCAAGATAAAAAACGCACTACCTGTAGTCATAATTATTATTGGTGAGATCACAGTTGCAGCAAACCAACTTCCTCTACGCATCACATTATTTCCTATTATAGTCATCACAATAATGGCAACACCAGTCCACAGTATGTACAAGCTATTAAATTCGGCAAAAGAGTTCACTGTAGGGTATAGTTCCTTAATTTTTGCTTTCCAAACAGCTTCAACTAAATTCATTGATAAGCCAAAAGATGCAGAGCAGATCAGCATGAGCCATAAGTACTTAGATCTTGCAATATACTTGAAGCTATCGATTATTCCCATCTTGGGTCTAGTAACATCATTTTCTGCAGAAAATGATTGGGTAATTGGTTTAATGAATTTAGAGTTGATATATTTAACCATAATGCAAGAAATCAACGATGATATTACCACCATTGATATAGAAACTTGCGTCAGAATAATTTTACTATCTGAAACAGTAAATAATCTTTGTAAAATACTGGCATCAGAAGATAGGTGCATCATCATAAATCCAACTAAAATTACTGAAGAATTGCCGAAAAGTGAAAAGAGAGTGTAGAATCTCTTTGCTTCATTAGTATTCGTAATCTCATTAGCAATTTGCCAGAACATTAACACATAAAAGATATTTGGCCATAGTTCTGAGAAGGAGTAAAAGATTATATAACTCCAATTTCCCACCACAGATATATACCATTTCAAGTGAGGATGAGTTTCCATTAAGAAGGAAAGCAAGTCTCGGTCCATGTGAAATGAATCAATATTTGGATAAATTATAAAGGCAAAAAGGATGTAAAAACCATTGAAGGCTGCTACTAAGTAATAAAATATTTTTGTAATTGATAAATGATTAATAAGTTTTGCATAAAGTACCACAAATATGGCAGCCATAGGAGTGACTACATACACTTTACTGAAACTAGTAATTTCTGCACTCACTTCAGAGATGAGAATACTGTCTTTGAGAATCTTGAGTATATTTTGGTTAAATATAACACAGAACATTAACGCTGAAATAGGAATAAACTTGGCTAATTCGTGCTTATGAATTGGCCAGAATATGTTTCTGAACTTACTTTTGAATACTAATGCCTCTTTTTCTGACATTGTTTGCAGATCACCCGTGGACAAAAAAAAAACTTAAATAAGTAATTTCTAGTCGTAGGTCTGCGAGACTTTAATATATAAATTTATAATGAACGTTATATGCTGTCAGCAGTACGATGAAAAATTTCAGCGATCCTACCATTTCAACTACATTTTGTCAACCACCTTGTTGTATCAAAACATTGCTATTAAGTTCTAGGCAGCAAAAACATCACCCTGGTCATCCTGCACTTGATGCAGGATCCATTCTTTCTCCTATGGAGGTCCCGGGTCAAGCCCGAGATGACTACGGTAATTTGTGATGATATCTTGGTTTCAATTAGATAAGTATGAGAGTTATAAATTTGATTATCAGAAATATTCTGAATTAAATATACCTCCAAGCTACATATCTAGTTGTAGTGACTCTTTCTACAAGTCGGATGTTGCAGAGCTGCTGACTTATACAAATATAGATAAATATAATGATGTATATCTAGTAATACCTTCAATCTTTAATTCACCTGAGATTGTATTTCTATCTGGGGAAGATAATTTTATAAGCAATTTGTCAATTAGAGGAAAGGTATATCTTGTTAACTGGATCGAGAGTAACGAGCAACTAGTAATTGATGATCTTATTCGAGAATTAGAAATTATTACCCAAATCATCAAGAAACTTGAGCCAAATTGTAAACTTCATCTTGTTGGTCACTGTATTGGAGGAAATTTATGTATTGCCCTGGCGCAAAATTCTAAATGTTATTCTAGCTTGACCCTTTTAACAGTTCCGTGGGATTTTTCGCATTTTGCTAATGTTAAGTCAGTTCTGAGCAATACTGGTGTTTCCAGTGTAATAGATGAAATTGATTATATACCTAAGATTTATATTCAGATTTTATTTTTTTTAATGTTTCCTTCTCAATATATTAGTAAGATCGAAAAATATGATACTCTCTCATTGGACTCCAAACAACTTTTTATGAAAGTAGAGAGCTGGCTACAATCTGGTATGACTTTGCCTAAGTCTCTTTATATACAAATAATAGATGAAATTTGTGATAAGAACGTATGTTTTAAAAAACAATGGTTAGTCAGAAGTAATCCCGTATATTTAAGCAATATAAAGATTCCAACATGCATTATTTATGCTAGAGATGATCAAATTGTACCATATAAATCAATAGTTCCTTTGCAAAAAGAGATTATGGAATCTACACTTATTGAAGTTGAAGGTGGTCATATAAGTTATTTACTGAATCCAAGAAGTTTTAAAGAAAAATATAATAATTGGTTAGTAAATTTGATTTAAAAAGTATTATTAAGGAGAAAGCATGCAAGAAGTATATATAGCAAATGCAAAAAGAACAGCTGTAGGAAGCTTTTTAAAAAGTCTATCTGAAATACCAGCCCCTAAATTAGGTGCTCATGTAATAAAGGCTATATTAGCCGAGAGTAAATTAGACCCCAAAATTATAGATGAGGTGATACTTGGCCAGGTCATTACAGGTGGATCTGGTCAAAACCCAGCGCGTCAAACATCTATATACTCTGGTTTGCCTATTGAATTACCTGCAGTAACAATTAATAAGGTGTGCGGATCAGGACTTAAAAGTATAGTTTTTGCTGCTAATGCTATCAAAGCTGATCAAGCTAGTTTGATAATAGCTGGCGGGCAAGAGAGTATGTCTCTTGGGATGCACGGAAATTATATCCGCGGTGGTAATAAATTTGGCGATGCCAGGCTAATTGATTTTATGATGTATGATGGTTTGACGGATGTATTTTCTGGTCAAATGATGGGTATCACTGCAGAAAATATTGTCAAAAAATTTGGGATAGATCGCTCCTCTCAAGACACACTAGCTTTAAATTCACAGCTTAAAGCAGCAAAGGCTCAAGAACAAGGTAAGTTTAAAGAAGAAATTGTACCAATTAAGATAGAGAAAAAAAATGAGAACTTTATATTTGATCAAGACGAAGGCATTAGAGCTAATTCTACTATGGAAGGCCTTACCAAGCTAAAGCCAGCATTTGCAGCAGACGGAACAGTGACAGCTGGTAATTCATCTACGATTAATGATGGAGCTGCTGCATTGATTGTTGCCTCTGGACAAATGATCAAAACGCAAGGACTTACACCTCTTGCAAGAATTGTCTCTTACGCCAGTTGCGGAGTAGATCCAGATATAATGGGAACAGGACCAATTCCCGCATCCAAACTAGCGCTTAAGAAAGCGGGATGGAATGTAGGCGATCTTGATTTAATTGAAGTAAATGAAGCCTTTGCTGCCCAAGCTGAGTATGTTAATAGACAAATGGGATGGGACATAAATAAAGTAAATGTTTGTGGCGGCGCAATCGCTCTTGGTCATCCAATTGGAGCAAGCGGTACTAGATTGGTAGTCACATTATTACATGAAATGAAAAGAAGCAAGGCTAAAAAAGCTCTTGTGACATTATGTATTGGCGGTGGAATGGGAATTGCTATGTGTCTAGAGCGTGCTTAATTAGCTGGGTAGTAATCTTTTTTTTATGCTGCGCTGAGTAATCATTTATTTTTTGTACCGCCTTAATTATTTCAGGAAACTCTCTTGCTAGATTTTTCATCAGGTAATGTATGATGTCTTTATCAACCGTAATTGAATAATTCGAGAATAACTTAAAAATCAGTAATGACATCATCTCATCATCTGGCTCATATATGTCAACAATATTTAATGCCTTTATTCTTGATTCAAGGTCCGGCAGTTTAAATACTGGTAGATTATTGGTGGTGATAAGTAGGTACTTACCTCGTTCATTTATTGCGTTGAAGTGATGCAGTAGCTTTTCTTCGGTCCAGTTATGCTCAATATCTTCGATAATAAATGCTCTATAGTGATCTAATATATTTTCAGTTAATTCATGCGTAGATTTAATAAAATGAGCTTGAGATACGAAAGCCCATTTTTTTGCCATATATGTTTTGCCTGATGATTTGGGCCCTCTTAAAACCAATGTACTCTTGTAAGGATTAACACCCCATGTTTGGTTAGCCCACCCCTGTATTGTTGTTAAAGCAAGCTGGTTTGCTTTGGTAACAATAAATTCATCATGGTTGTAACTATTATTTTCAAATAAAAATGTAATTTGCTGCATTGATAATTTAAAGTAGGTTTATATTTGGCCTAATTATTATATATATTGCTAGATTTATAATATTCCAAAGTGTTTATTAATAATACTTTGACTATTCCAGCAATAGGAACAGCAAACAAAACACCAACAAAGCCAAAAATTTTAGCAGATGCTAGAACAGAGAAAATGATCCATACTGGATGCAGACCTATTCTATTACCTATAACCTTTGGTGTAATGATGTATCCTTCTGTTATAAACCCTATGATATACAATAATAGAACATAGAATAATTCAGAACCAAATCCAAATGCAAAATAAGAAATTAGGATTGTGGTAGAAAAAGAAATCAAACCACCAACAAAGGGCATAATAATAAGAAAGCCAGTTAAAATACCAAGAAGCAAGCCCATATCAAGACCAATTAAAGTTAATCCTATTGCGTAATATACCGATAGTAGAATACATATATTTAATTGCCCACGAACATAAGCAGAAAGTAGTTCATTAATTGAATGAAAAATACGTTGAGCCTTACCTCTCCCTCTAATTGGTAGGAGTGAATTACAGCTACCAACTATAAGGTGCCAATCACGTAAGAAGTAAAAGAGAATAATAGGGACAAGTGCCACTATTGTAAAAAAATTAATAGTTGCTACTGTATATACCCACAATTGATTCGCAATATTAGAAAATATGCCAAGTACTCCAGCCGTAAAACTTTGCATCGAAGAATTTAACCTTGAGGCAATTTGGGGGTCAATGTGATTCATTTTAGCTGACCATAGCGTGATAGAAGAATCTATATTATTTTTATATTGTGGTAGCTTTTTAATTAAATCAGCGATTTGGTGATATATTACTGGAGTTATAAGAATTAAAACTGCAATAAAAGCCCCGAGAAAGAAAATAAATATCAGAGTAGTACTAGTATTGCGTGAAATTTTAGTATTATCAGCAATTGCTTCAATTAACGGATGCAATAAATAAGCAAAAACAAAGGAAATGAAAAATGGGGCAAGTGTTTCAGACACACTGTATGTAAAACCAGCGATTAGAAGAAGGATTAAACTCCAAGACACTGTCTTATTCATCCGTGTACTCTTGCATTAATTTATATCATCGAGCAAAGCTTTTTCACTTTTTGTAAGAGTTGAATCTGCCGATGCTTTTTTTGATTTTGATTGGGGTTCAGCCTTTTTGTAAGCACCTTTATAATGCGGCGGAACTTCAAGCGGCTTGTTACGTTGCACTTGATACTCATCAGGCATAGTTTCGGTCAGTCCCAATGTCTTTTTGGTTTTACTATTACAGCCAGTAAATAGAAACATGGTTGATAAAACTAATATTATTACTCTCATATAAAATAAACCCCTCGTGAAATTTGTAAAAAACTCTCATAATGCATGGATTATAAACAGTTATACCTCTTTATGACAAGAGTTTTATAATTGCATTTACATTTTTTTAATAATAGACTTAATCACCGTAAATTATCATTATTTAGGTATATAAATATGTTTAAGTACTTTGTAGTTTTATTTTATTTATGTATTAGTGCTCACCTAGCTTCTGCTAAAATAATCGAAACAGCTGATATAAAGAAAATCGAAACTGAATTAGCCAACTTACCGCAAGGATCACTGGTTACTTTTGATGTAGCAGGGGTGCTGTTTTGGCCAAAAGATCAGATATTTATACATAATGATAAGAAGGAATATAAAAAATATATTGCAGCTTTAAAAATAAAATACGGCGATGAGAAGGCAAATAAATTAATTAGTATCATTCTTAAAGAAAGGCAAATGATATTAGTCGATGATAATATGCCATCTTTAATCAGCTCATTACAGGCAAGAGGAGTAAAGACAGTTGCACTTACGTCTGGCTATACCGGTAATTTTGGAAAAATTAAGAAAAGAGAGAATTTAAGAATCAAGACACTAAAAAAACTGGGTATAGATTTTAGTGGCAGTTTTCCAGATAAAAAATTAACTCTAACAGAAGAAAAACATTCTAGTACAGCAAATCCAGTGTCGATTTTCAAGAAAGGTATATTATTTGCTTCAAGGAACGACAAAGGCCAAATACTAAAACTGTTTCTAGATCAGATAAGTTATACCCCAAACAAAATAGTGCACATTGATAATAGCAAATCCAGGATAAAAGAAGTAGAAAATTATGCTGCTTCTGCTGGCATTGAATATCTAGGGATTATCTTTATTAAAGACCGAGAAACATTATCTAAAAAATTAGACACAAAGACAGCGGATAAACAGTTTGAAATTTTAGAAAATGAGAAAACATGGGTTTCTGATGAAATTGCCAATTGTATTGTATATGAAAAGCAAGAACTAGATGTATGTAGAAAACAAAATGATACACACTAGTCTAGAAGTATAGTCATGCTGAACGAAGCGCAGTCATCCTAAGACCTATTGCATGCTGAACTTGATCAGCATCCCATGAGGATTTATGGACCCCAAATCAAGCTTGGGGTGACTAGCGTTGTGTTTGGGGTGACAGGGGGTAATGATAACCATCCTCTAGTCTTCCTGGACACTTTTATAGTGTCTTCCCGTCTAGTCTTCCCCAGAGCGCTCTTATAGTCTTCCCGGGCACCATTTATAGTCTTCCCCAGCGCCAAGTCACCCCTGGATCCGGGATCCAAAAATTTGAGGTTGTAACGGCTTTAAGAGTGGATCCCAAATCAAGTTTGGGATGACTAGCGTTGTATTTGGGATGCCAGTGTTGTATTTGGGATGACTTTATTTTTCCTAACATAGAACATAGTTGATGACTGTGTTTTGTGTGCAGGACAACCACAAAAAGCGCCCTGGGTGGACCTACTCCTGGAATTGTATTGGTTCTTAAAACCAAGCCCTATTTTAAATAATATTCTAAAGTAGTAACTAGTCTGATTTTCTTCTTGATGCTCTTTTTCTCGAATAAATTATTGTCATATTCATTCGGTCTATCACCACCTTCTGCTGAACTAATCACTAATATCCCTTGATTAGCCTTTCTTAAATCCCCCAACTTGCTATTAGTATTTTCAACTATATTTTCTGCTGTTACTTTAGCATTATTTATCGCTTCTTTAAGCATTTTTGGCTTTATATCATTAAGCTTAGTGACTTCGTATGATATACCATCATTACCATAAGCTTCTTCAGTTAATGTCACTCCTTTTTGTACAAGAACATTTTTCAGCTGTGTGACCTTTCTTGCAAGCTCAACATTATCTGTACGCAAAATTATAGTAGCATTAATAATATACCTAAAATCCTCAGAATTCGTGTTTCTATAAGTCTGGGCAAGTAGATCTGTTACTACATAATTGCCAACTTCAATTTCGCTTTCTTTAAAACCCTGTTCCATTAGGAATGACGTTACAGTCTTCCTGTCAGCATCAACTTTAGTATTTAGTTCAGCCAAATTATTCCCTGCGGATTTGATATTCAACATCCACACAGCTCTATGGCCATAACTTCTATTTCACTCAAACCCTTGACTGTTATGTACCTATCTTGATGCTTCATCCTCATTAAAGTACAACCCATTAAGTAAGACGCAGCAGCAATACCGCCAGCAAGAACTAACGCCCCTATAACTAAATCAAGTTTAAACCTATACT
>JAAFHP010000041.1 GCA_013298405.1 Alphaproteobacteria bacterium
AACAGCTTGCAAGCAGACTTTTGTCTATGATGGCAAGAATTGATTCTACAAATCTTAGAAATGGTAAAGTCAATGAGGAGCATTATAATGATCTTAGAAAAGCTGCAGCTGAACTATCTGAAATGCCCTTTTTTATAGACGACACCCCTGCTCTTTCAATTGCAGCAATAAGAGCAAGAGCGCGGAAACTAAAAAGAAAGAGTAATATAGGTATATTGTTTATCGATTACTTACAGCTAATAAGAGGTAATACAAAATCAGAAAATAGGGTTTTAGAAATCTCTGAAATCACGCAAGGTTTAAAGGCTATTGCTAAGGAACTTAATATTCCAGTAATAGCCTTATCCCAGTTATCAAGAGCAGTAGAACAAAGAGAAGATAAAAAGCCTATGCTATCTGACCTTCGTGAATCAGGATCCATAGAACAAGATGCAGACTTGGTTTTGTTTTTATACAGAGAAGAGTATTATTTACGTAGAAAAGAACCAGCCCCAGGCGATCCAAAATATTCTGAGTGGCAGCAAAAACTTGATAAAGTTCATAATATTGCCGAAATAATAGTCGCAAAACATCGAAATGGATCAGTTGGCAATGTTCAATTATACTATGTTGATAAATTCTCTAGTGTTGGTAATCTAGAAAGATCACATATTCAAATTTAATTTTATTATATGAAACCATTCATTTTAGGAATATCAGGACTAAAGTTAACCCAAGAGGAAATGGAGTTATTCAGAAACCACGCAATCGTAGGTTTTATATTATTTAGCAGGAACATTGAGTCTAAATTGCAACTAAAAGAGCTAACCTCTTCTCTTAAAGCTATATATCCGGATAGAAACGTGCCAATTTATATAGACCAAGAGGGAGGGAGAGTAGCAAGAATCAAGCCCCCTGTGTCCAAAAGATTATACCCATCTGCTACTCATTTTGCTGAAATATATGATACTAATCCAGTTAGTGCCAAACAAGAGCTAAAGGCCAATTACATAGAACTAACAAGTGAGTTGAAGAATTTCGGTATTGATTCCCCTTGCGCCCCTGTCTGTGATTTGTATTTTGAGTGGGCAAGTGATGTTATTGGTGATCGTAGTTATGGCGCAACACCTGAAAAGGTAATTGCTTTAGCAAAATCAGCTATACTAGGAATCGAGCATGCTGGAGGTATTCCATTTATTAAACATATTCCAGGGCATGGGAGAGCAAAAGTAGATAGTCACTATGACTTACCCGTAGTTGATGCTACTTTAACCGAACTTGAAGATACTGATTTTAGAGTATTTAAAGAACTTGCAAACGAGAAAGTATACGCTATGACTGCCCATATTATTTATACTAATTTAGACAAATTATTACCAGCTACGATTTCTCCTACAGTAATAACATATATTAGAAATAACATTGGATTTAAAGGAACATTAGTTACGGACGATATTAATATGTACGCTCTGCATGGAGAAGTTGGTAAGAAGCGCTCTATTTTAAAAAAAGTCATTCAATTAGCGCAAAGTAATCAAGATTGGAAGAAAGATTACAGCGATTCTTTGGCGGATTTTTTTGATTTTGATATGGCTGACATAGGTACATTAGAAATTACTGAGCTATGCAGAAAAAAACTAGCACTAACAAAGAGTGATTTTATTGAAAGTCTTAAAAATGTCACTAAAATGAGTTTAGAGGCCGGTTGTGATATTGTTCTGCATTGTAGCGGAGATATAGACGAAATGAAGGCTATACTACAAGTTTCAATTTAGGAGGAAATGATGACTTATTGCGATTATTCTAATCAGGAAATGTACCCTTTTGTTTTACCTGATTTACCTTACGATAAAGGAGCATTTGCGCCTAATTTTACTGCTGAAACTTTTGATTATCATCACGCTAAGCACCATAATGCTTATGTAACTAATTTGAATAATTTGATTAAAGAAAATATGGAATTCTCTGATACTGATCTAGAAACCATTATCAAGAATTCATATCAAACAAATGCTGCAATTTTCAATAATGCTGCTCAAATTTGGAATCATACATTTTTCTGGCACTCAATTAGTCCTAATGGCGGAGGAAAACCAAAGGATCACTTGGCTGAGTTTATTGATAGAGACTTTGGGTCTTACGACAATTTTGCTACCCAATTTAAACAAGCAGCAGTATCTCAATTTGGTAGTGGCTGGGCTTGGCTCGTTTATGATTATAAACATAAGAAATTGCAAATTGTTAAAACATCAAATGCTGAAACCCCTTTAACGCAAGATCTTGCGCCATTGATAGCTTGCGATGTATGGGAGCATGCTTACTACATCGACTATAGAAACAGACGCCCTGATTATGTCTCAGTATTTATTGAAAAGATGATAAATTGGGATTTTGCTGAAATGCATTTCAATCGTGCAAGACAATAAACTCAAAAAACTAAAGTAATTTTCTGCAGACAGTCCCTCTGGAAGGCGTGTATAAAATGTGGATCCTGAATCAAGTTCAGGATGACTAGGAAGAAGATTCAGGGCAACCGCTAGCGCTAGTCATCTAGCTCCAGTCTCACCCCAAACTTGATTTGTGGGGTCCAACCACGGGTGCAGTATGACTACTGAGTGTTGTTACCCCGTAGCTTGACCCAAAATCACAGTACAAATGACCACTGAAATCACAAGTACGTTTTAGCCATAGGACAACTAATTGTCGAATCTTCTTGATAAAAATAACATAATACTATAAAAATTCCTGGTTAATAAAATTGATACTTTAGGTATTTGATGAATAGTAATATTTTAAATTTGATCTTAGCGATACTTCTTTCAGTTGGTATAATTTTTGGCTGGCAGCATTTTTTTGAAAAACCACGGCTAACTAAGCTTACTGAGCAAAACAAGGAATATAATAAAAAACTTGATGAAATCAAAAAGCAAGAAGATCAGCCAAAGATCATTAACAGAGAAGAAGCTATTGTTTCTGATTCTAGAGTGCAAGTTAAAACTGAATTATTATCTGGCTCAATTTCGCTCACAGGCCTTCGTTTTGATGACTTAACCCTTAAACACTATAAACAAACAATTGATGACAATAGCCCAGATGTAAACTTATTCTCTCCATCAGGCTCAGAACAAGCTTATTTTGCGGAAATAGGTTGGTGGAGCAAAGATAAAGCTATTAATTTTCCAGATTCAAAAACAGTGTGGAAAAGTGATAAGGACGAACTTGGAGCGGGTGAGACAGTAAATCTACATTGGACAAGTCCTGAAAATGTTATATTTAAAGTAGCAATAAGTATTGATAAAAATTACCTATTTACTATCAAACAAACTATAGAAAACACCTCCAATAAGCCTATAAATATTCAGTTCTATGGACTTATAAATAGGGCTTACCAAAGTAAATCAGAAAATGTAGTGAATATTTTACATCAAGGAATGATTGGCGCGGTTGATGGGCAGTTACAAGAAATTACTTATGATAAAATAAAGGACGAGAAGAAAAAAACCTATACAGGCAAAATTGATTGGTTTGGTATAACTGATAAATATTGGCTTGCCGCATTTATTCCTGATCAGTCAGAAAATTATTCAGCAAACTATAATTTTGCAATTAAGAACGCAAGCGATAGATATCAATCAGATTTTATCTCTAAGGAAAAGTTAATTGAAGCCGGTGGCAAGTATGAGCTTACACATCATTTATTCGCCGGAGCGAAAAATGTAGACTTACTTGATCAGTATGAAGAGCAATATAATGTTAAGCTCTTTGATAGGGCTATTGATTTTGGTTGGTTTTACATCCTTACCAAGCCGATATTTAATGCTATGAATTATTTCTACAGATATGTAGGTAATTTTGGTATTAGTATTATGGTTGTCACGATCATAATAAAACTAGCGATGTTTTCTCTAGCTAATAAATCATATAGATCTATGAAAAGAATGAAAAAACTTCAGCCAGAAATGGAGAGATTAAAAGAGCTATACGCTGATGACAAAGCCAGAGTTAATCAAGAAGTGATGGCACTATATAAAAGGGAAAAAGTAAATCCTGTATCAGGATGTTTGCCGTTATTGGTTCAGATTCCAGTATTTTTCTCTATATACAAAGTATTATACGTTACGATTGAGATGAGACATGCGCCATTTTTTGGTTGGATTCACGACTTGTCAGCTCCTGACCCAACGACTATATTTAATCTATTTGGATTGCTGCCATTTACACCACCATCATTCTTGATGCTAGGAGTATGGCCA
Organism: Alphaproteobacteria bacterium; assembly: GCA_013298405.1. Taxonomy (GTDB): domain Bacteria; phylum Pseudomonadota; class Alphaproteobacteria; order Rickettsiales; family Rickettsiaceae; genus Megaera_A. The sequence goes on from JAAFHP010000041.1 coordinate 4,233, forward strand.
ATAGTCATGGCGCTGACAATGTATTTACAACAAAAAATGAGCCCTGCCCCTGCTGACCCTGTGCAAGCACAAGTAATGAAATTTATGCCTCTTATGTTCTTGTTTATGTTCGCTAGTTTCCCGGCTGGTTTACTGATATACTGGTCTTGGAACAATGTTTTATCAATTGTTCAGCAGGTTTATATCAATAAGCTGGATAAAGATAATGGCTGATGGCATAGGTACTAAGATCTTTCGGCAAGAAGCAAAGTTTATTGCCGGTGCAATGACTCATACCCAAATCCCAAAACTATTCTTACCTCAGTTTGCATTTGTTGGTAAGTCAAACGTCGGCAAATCTAGCCTGATAAACGCGATCACTAACCGTAAAGCACTAGCAAGAGTATCGCATACCCCAGGACGCACTCAACAAATTAATTTTTTTTCCTTAGCGGAGAAATTTATTCTGGTAGACTTGCCAGGATATGGATTTGCTAAAGTTAGCCATAACAAACGGGCCAGCTGGGAGCATTTAATTACCAATTATTTAAAAAATAGTCAGTTGCTCAAGAAGGTATTTCTTCTTGTAGATGCAAGACGGGGGCTGAAAGAGCATGATACAGAAGTCATAGAACTTTTAAAAACTTACAAAAGAAACTATCAGGTTGTTTTTACTAAGACAGATCAAGTAAAAGATATTGATAGTTTTATCAAGGAAATGACAAGAGATCTTGATAAGATAAGTGCTAATAATCAAATATTATTAGCGAGTAGTAGAAATGGAAACGGTATCAGAGAACTACAGAAATTAATCGTTAATGACTTATAAACAGAGCAGTAAAAATAGAGCCATTTACATGGACTTGCATTATGGTAAATTTAGAAATACAATTTATAGCAGAGGGAAAGATGGCAAAAAACAGTTCAAAGAAAATAAAGAAAGAAAGCAAAACATCAAAGCATAATGAAGATGATGTTGCAGATGATATTTATGTAGGTTCATATAATTCATTTGCAAAAGCAACTCACCCAAGCACTAGTACAAGCTATTGAACCTGGTGGTAGTTTTGAATTTGAGTTTGAATTAGTCGTTAATAATAAGGTCGAACAATTACTAGGATCTGATTCAGAAACAGAAGAGTAATGATATATTAAAATTGTTTTATAAGGAGCGTTAATAATGTCAAAGAATCAAATAAAGCCAGAGGCTAGCCAACCGGTAAAGATACCAATAAAAAGCAGCAGTATAGAAACACTTGAACAAGACGAAGATGTAGTAATTGGATCTATCGGATCTGCAGAGAAAATGGCTTGGTCAAAGAATTTTTTAAAACAATTTAGTGCTAATGCGCATGAACAAGAAACAGAGCTTATAGGAGGACATGAAGAAGTAGATGATTCGTAATACCACGTAATTTCTATCTAAAAATTTAACCTTATTATTAATATGTCGCGCAATCTTTAATATTTTCTTGACAGTTGTTTGATAATGATTAATATCTCTATCCCAACAACTTTGAGTAGAAAAAACATATATGCATGTGGTAATTTTAGCTGGAGGAGCTGGAACTCGTTTGTGGCCAGCTTCCAATGCTACTAAGCCAAAACCATTTATTAAAGTAGGTGGTAAAACTCTTATGGAAATCACATTAAAGCGCGCATTAAATATTCCAGGAGTTCAGTCAATAATTACAGTTACAAGTGAGTCAAATATTACTTACGTTCAAAGAGAATATTCTTTTTTACAAGGCAAAGAACATAATATTGGAAACACTAAGCTAGAAATACTAATAGAACCGTCCAATCAAGACACCGCAGCTTCCATAGCTTCAGCTGCTCTTTTAGTGAAAGAGAAATATAGCGCAAATGAAACATTGTTAATACTACCTTCTGATCATATTATATGCGATACAGACAGTTTTTCAAATAGTATAGCAAAGGCACAAGAGATTTGCGAAAGAGAAGATAAGATTATTACTTTTGGAATAACTCCACATTACCCAGAAACATCTTATGGTTATATCAAAACCAATGGCACAGAAGTTATCCGCTTCATTGAAAAACCCACTTATAGTAATGCACTTAAATATGTAAACAAGAATAATTATTCATGGAATTCAGGAATATTACTATGTAAAAGTGGAACGTTAATAAATGAGTTAAAAAAACATTGTTCCACTTTATTTTCATTTGTGCATAAATCATTTAAATACAGCTTATCTAGTTTTAATAATCTCTGCATTCAAACAATATTAAATCCAAAATCGTGGGCTTTGATTTCAGCAAGATCAATAGATTATGAATTATTAGAAAAGTCCAATAAATTAGCTCTTGTTAATTGCGATATGGATTGGGTAGATATTGGAAATTGGGAGTCAATGATTAAGCAAAATAATAATGTTCAAGATAGCTCGGGAAATAAAGTAATAGGCAATGTATACCTGCATGAAAGCCAGAACTGCTATATAGAAAATAGTAGCAATAAAAAAATAGCGGTAGTGGGCGCTAGCAATTTGGCAATAATTGAAATGGATAGTGGTATTTTAATAATCGATAGAAACAAGGCAAAAGATCCTAAAATAAAGGAATTTATGCTAAGTTTAAATAAATTGTAAGTATATTGTGCGGGTCATATTAATTATCCAGGGCGCACAGATCCTAAAATCCAAGCTACCATTAGGTCATAGCCGTTTATAAGGTTAATCCCTCTCTAACAGTCATCCCAAACTTGATTTGGGATCCAGTTAACTTCTGGGTTATGACGACTTTAAGAAATGGATGCTGTATCAAGTACAGCATGACGCCAGTACGGCTGGTTTCTATTTAAGCTTACTTATTGCAATCCAAACTGCTTCTTTTGTATCTTTTTGTGATATGTCTAGTATATCCTTAAAAGCACTAGAGAAAAAGCTTCTTTTACCAATTATCTCTTGAGAAATAAGAGTTTTAAGTTGTTCACCTTTAGCTAGCAAAACATTATCTCTGATTATATGACCTTCTATAGCCTCTTTTATAGTCTCACCAACCCACCTTTCAACATCCTCGATCACTCCTCGTGGAGTAGAAACCAAATTCTTAGCTGCTATAACTTTCCCAAGGCTACCACTTGCATGATCAGTTATTCTTTCTTCTATTCTTTGTTGATACTCTCTTTGCATACGCTCTTGGTCAACTCTTTCTTGCTCTTGCACCCTATAATGGTCTCTATGATCTCTCATTATACTCAGTGGATCTTGACCTAGCTCTACTTCAACCGCATCTAATTGAATGACTCGCGGTACATCTCTTACAACAAGAGGTACATCTGCCATTTCTTCAGGCAAAATCGGATGCATATCAACAGCTTCAAGAGGCTCTATATCTAATGGCACCATATCTTCTTCAGGCCCATCTATTTGAGGAAGTGGTTGATTTACCCTTTTTCTAGAATCAATATGCTCTCTCGATGATTTTAAATATAATTCTTGAGTATTATGATACTCTTTTGCATTAGTATACTGAACAGATACTTTGCTTTGTCCATTTGCTTTAACAACCTTAATCAGGTGCTTATCTGTAGTTCCGACTAACCCTTTTAGCGCGCCATCTTGGTCGTTTATACGTAAGTTATTCCCTTTCTTGACCACTAATTGTATAGTTTTTACGCCGCCGCTATTAGTAACTACACGAGCTTCAACTCCTGTTTTGTCCTTTATTCTATTTATTTTCCTAGCTGTTTCTTCAACGCTACCGCCGATTTGCACGCTCACACCATTAATAGAAATTTTAGCTTTTGCAAAAACTAATTCTTTCGATTGAACTTTGGTTCTAGTTACCGAAGCTATTGAATATGAAGCATTTATAGATGAAACGGCCATAACAAATATTTAAAATAATTATATGACTCGATATTATATATTAATTTACATTAACTTACAAGGGTATATATTGATTTTCTTTTACCTTTCAAAGTGTAGCATGACTATGTTTTGTTCAGTTTTACCTTATTCCACTCATCAACTATGTTTATTAAGGAAAGAATTCAATCCTGAAACCTACAGTCGTCATCCTGGGCTTGATCCAGGATCCACTATTAAAGTAGACGCAACATCAGCGCAGCTTGGACCCCGGATCAAGTCCGGGGTGACTTAAAGAGCGCCCGGGATGACTAAGGGTAGTATGGGATGACTTTCTATCTTTTCTTAAAATATCATGACTAGTAAACCAAATCATCACCCAAAGTTACATACTCACCAACTACACCTAAAGCTTTGCTCACGTGTTCTGACACATCATCAACTCCTAAGTACCCTAAAGCTAAATGACCTTGCACTTGAGCATTAATAACCTCTTTTGCACGCTGCTCATATATTGGTTGTATTGCTTCCAATATATCTTTAATTTCTCCCTCAGCTCTAAACGCTTTAAGCAACAATTCTACGCTGATTGTATTATATACATCCTTTTTATTAATCATAAGCGTCTTAATTGTTTCTGCTACTTCACTAACCAAACGTGGCATAATCCTGACCACTGATACTGTGATTTCTACCGCAACATGTAATTCACCTTTATCAAACAGCGGTTTAACAAGCTCTAGAACTTCCATAGCTACAAGTGGATCTGCTTGCACCATCTTGGCGACACTTGCTGCTACTACTTTTTTATTATAATGCAGATTTCTATCATCAAGTACCGGTATCAAAAGCTTAAGCGCTGTACTTGCTAATGATGGTTTAATTGTTACTATTTCTGCTATTGCGTGAGTTGTTGAATCTACTATAAAACTGCCAAACAAAGGTTTTTCCTGCATTAATTCGTTAAATGCAGCATCGGCCAATGATGATTCTACTTTTACTATCTCCGCCAATGTTTTTAACGCCTCTTCTGCTTTGCCACGTTCACCTCCACACCGATCTCTTACATTATCCATTTTAAGTAGCTTCCTAGTCATCTCAAATGCTTTCTTTGTAGTATCCGGAGCTACTTTCACTATTTCTGCTATTGCTCTTAGCGCTTCTATATTGTATAGCACACAGTGATACCCACCTTTACCTAGCAATGATTTAGCAAGCAAATCTAATGTATTATGCGCTAGATGTGGTGCAGCTTGAGATATGTCTAATATGATTTCTGCTACTTCTTTATAAGCTCCCATTTGATTAAACTTTAGACTCAATAATTCAAATGCTTCATATGCAACATCAGGAGCAGCCTTCACTATTTCTGCTATCGCTTTTGCTAATTTCTGGTAATCACCTATAATATCAACGGTCCTGTGCAGATTCAGCGCATCATGTGCTAATGATGGTTTCACTTTAACGATTTCCGCTGCTATTACTACAGCTTCTGTTTTATAAACGCTACTAGTACATATTTTTACTTGTTCAAACATTTCTCCAGCTAAATGCGGAGCAGCCTGAGCTATTGTTAATAATGCATTCACCTCCTTAAGGCCAGAACCAGAATTTAATTTTTTAATGTGCGGTAGTGATAAGTCAGCTAATGACGAATCAACCTTCACAATCTCTGCTATTGACTGCACTGCATTACCCGTATCGAAGATAGAAATACCACTTGCAATTACTTGCAAAACAAGCTCAAATCCAATCTTTGACACTTGTGGATTCTCTTGCACCATCTTTGCTATTTTTTCTAATGCACTACCTCTTGCGCAAATAGCTCTCCAGGATTGTGATAATAATTCAACTATATTCAAAGCCCATTGTTCTAACTCCGGAAGAGCTTGCACTATTTCTGCCAAAGGTCTGATAACCATTGGTCCTACGGTGTTCATATCGTCAGACGAAAAAGGAGCCTTGAGTATTTTTTTATTATGATTTGCAAGTTTTTCTTTGATTGCTACAAGTGAGTTTTTTGGTAAAGCCCATACCATCTGCCCTATTACCTCATCTGCTGCTGTTTTGGTCTTATTATTTCGCAACGGTTCAAGTTTAGCATAAGCTTCATCTGCTAGATTTGGAAATGCTCCAACTACTTTTGTTATAATTTTTACTCCTACTGCAACAGAAGCATGATCATTACTACGAAGTAATAACATACCTTTCTTTAAAATTTCCGGCGCTTCTACTTGTGTTACTACCGTGGATCTTGCCTCTAATATGTTATTTTTTACTTGTGGATCAGCAACTAGCTCTAAATCTTCTAGCGCTCTTGATGCTATTTGGACCAAGAGAGCATCTTTGTTTTCAAGTAGCGGCTTTATCCTTTCCAAGACTTCACGAACTAACTCCGCTTTTGGCATAGACTTTGCTGCACCTACCATAGTGTTTGTTGCCATTCTAATAAAAGCAGGATTATCGCTTTCAAGTAGTGGCTGCACTAGGCTTAACACTCTATGAACCACCTCAATTTTTGGCACAGCCTTCAATACCACCTCAATTACTTCTTGAGCATGGTAAATATTCTTACTTGCAATAAGTATCTGCACTAGACTTAATGAAGCATGTGCTGTTTCTACTTGCGGCACAGTTTTTACTACCTCTGTCATTATCTTCATTGCCACTTGGGCATCGCCATAGCCAGGATGACCACTTTCAAGCAACGGTTGTAGTAAGCTTAATACCTTAAGAGCCACCTCAGTTTTCGGTACAGTTTTCACTATTCCTTCAACTGCCATTTGAGCTGCATCAGTGTTCTTATTGGCAATCAGTATCTGCACTAAACTTATGGTCTCTTGGGCTAATTCTACTTTTGGCATAGCTTTCACTACTACCACCATCATCTTTACTCCTGCTTGAATAAAGGCTGAATTATTACTATCAAGTAATGGCTGCACCAAGCTTAATGCCCTATGTGCTACTTCTACGTGTGGCACAGCTTTGACTATTACCTCAATTGCCTCTTGGGCTGCATCAGTATTCTTATTGGCAATCAGTGTCTGTACTAGAGTTAATGAAGCATGCGCTACTTCTGTTTGTGGTACTATTTTTACTACTTCCTTCACTGTTCCCACTGCCATTTTAACAAAAGCTGGATTATCACTTTCAAGTAATGGCTGCACTAAGGTTAACGCCTTATGAGCTACCTCAATTTTTGGCACAACTCTTACTATTGTTTCAATTTTCATTGTGGCAGCAAAAATATTCTTATTTGCAATAAGTATTGGCACTAAACTTAATGCTTCTTGAGCGATTTCTACTTGTGGTAAGGTTCTTAACACATCAGTTACTGTTTTTGCTGCCATTTTAACAAAAGCAGGATTGTCGCTTTCAAGTAATGGTTGCACTAGGTTTAGCACTCTATGCGCTATCTCTGGCTGCGGCACAGCTTTCACTATTACCTCAATTGCCACTTGAGCAGCTTCAGTATTCTTATTGGCAATAAGGACTTGCACTAGACTTAACGCTCCATGCGCTATTTCTGCTTCTGGCGCCGTACTTACTACGTCTGACATTGTCTTTGCCGCCATTTGGGCAAAAGCAGCATTCTCACCTTCAAGTAGCGGCTGAATTAGTGTTAACGCATGCTTTGCTAGTGCTACAGACGGCGCAAGTTGAACTATTGATGCTATGGCATCCAGTGCTATTTTCATAGAATCACCACTTTCACCTTGAAGCAAAGGCTGCACTAGTTTTAATGCTTCCTTTATTACCGCTTTATGTGGAACAATTTTCACCACATTTGTTATTACCATTGCTACTGTTTGGACAAGATTAGCGTTATCACTTTCAACCAATGATTTTACTAATTCTAATACCTCTTTTGCCACTTCCGCTTGCTGCGGGGCAATTCTTACTATCGTTACTAGCGTCTTTAGCATATCACCTTCTATCTGCGGCACAGTAGGTGCAATTTTTACTATTTCCGCTATTATCTTCATCGCTGTTTTGAAAGAATCAGCATTCTTACTACCAAGTAATCCTTGAACAACTTTCAAAGCCTCTTGTGCAACTTCTGCTTGGGGAGCAGCTTTTACCATTTTAACTATTATCTCAGTTGCTATTTTAATGGAGTCAGCATCCTTG
>JAAFHP010000042.1 GCA_013298405.1 Alphaproteobacteria bacterium
AATCTTGCTTCTTTTACTATTTAATAAATACACTATGCTACTCCGTGTTTTAGAATATCATGAATATGGATTATTCCTACTACCTGATTGCCTTCTACAACAGGAAGCGTGGTTATAGATTTTGAATTCATTAAAAACAAAGCTTCGCTTGCTAAAGTAGTGGTGTGTACCGTTTTAGGGTTTGGAGTCATTACATCTTTAGAGTTTTTATTAGCTAAGTTCTCGCTTATATGCCTTCTTAAGTCGCCGTCGGTAATAATACCTAGTAATTTGTTGTTTTTGTCTAGCACTATAGAGCATCCAAGGCGTTTAGCATTCATGGTCAAAATTACATTAGTGAAACTATCTTCTTCGTATACTATAGGAATATCGTCACCTTCTTTCATGATATCTGAGACTTTTAGCAAATTAGTACCAATTTTTCCTCCTGGGTGGAAAATTTTAAAATCCTCTTTGGTAAAACCTTTTAATTGATGAAGAGTGGTAACAATAGCATCACCTAGTGCAAGGCTCATCAGAGCAGAAGTAGTGGGTGCAGATACAGAAGAAGTTTCAGCATAAGACGGCAAATTAAGGAGGAAATTGCAGTTTTGTGCTAACGTTGAATTTTCTTTCATGGTAATAGCTGCAATCTTTACTCCATATCTTTTACAGAAGTTAATAGTGTCGAACAACTCCTTAGTTTCTCCAGAGTTGGACAGCATAATTACCATATCTTTTTCGGTAATCATTCCAAGGTCACCGTGGCTTGCTTCGCTAGGATGAATATAAAACGCAGGAGTGCCGGTGGATGCAAGGCTAGCGGCTATTTTTCTTGCAATATAGCCACTTTTCCCCATACCCATTAGAATTACTCGTCCATTGATTTGTAAAATATATTCAATCAACAAATGGAAATCAGCAGGGATAGTATTTGCAAGTAGCTTAAGAGCAGTTGATTGCTCGATTATGCATGCCTTAGCTAGGTTGCTTATTTTTAAATTAGTTTCCATGTGCAAAAATATCTACATCATTCCAACCAATGAGGTCCAGCTCAACTCTTGCTGGAAGAAACTCAAATAATTTATGCGCTATATGAGCTCTATTTAAGTCGATTAGTCTTTTTGTTAGTATCGTTCTAATACTATGCAAATAGGTTACATCTTTAGCTGCATATTCTTTTTGTTCTTCACTGAGTTCTTCTGCTGACCAGTAAGAAGATTGTTGTTGTTTTGAAATTGTAATTCCTAGCAATTCACGGCATAAATCCTTTAATCCATGACTGTCTGTATAAGTTCTAGTGAGTTTAGATGCTATTTTAGTGCAGAAAACGTTATTAATATCAACTTCCAAATATTTTTTCAATACTGCTAGATCAAATCTAGCATAATGAAATATTTTTCCTCTAGACTCATCTGAAAGCAGTTTTTTTAAATTTGGAGCTGAATAATCTTTCCCATTGAATTGCACAAGATATGCATTTCCATCTCCATTACTAATTTGTACCAAGCACAAACGGTCACGATGAAAATTTAACCCCATCGTTTCAGTATCAATTGCTATATCGCCATTGATTGCTAGCTCAGTTGGAATGTCATCTTTGTATACTGTTACTCTCATAAAACTCCGTATAAGTTAATATTCTCATTTTTTAGAATTAGTATTATGTTCTGGTGGTATTGTGAAAACCTTTTCTGTAGGCGCAGAAAAACCAAGTACACTTCTAATTTTTTCATCCAACATATCTTTATCAATTGATTCGTGTCGTAATAGCTTTGTTCTGTTTTCAATTTCGAGTCTTTCTGCGCGCAGAATCTCTAATTTTTTATGAGAGTTACTAAGCTCAGCTTGTAGTTTAAAGTATGCTAAAATGCCTCTACTGCCATAAATTGAGTGAAAAACAAAATAAAGTAGCATGAATACTACTAGGGCATTAAACACTATTTTCCTATTAAATACGAATCTATTAGATGCTTTCTCATTCATATAGTATTAATTAAAATATATATACCAACTAATGGTGCAGTAATTATTAAACTATCAAAACGATCTAAAAATCCTCCATGACCTGGTATTAAAGTTCCAGAGTCTTTGATGTTGAAATGTCTTTTTATAACTGAAATACTAAGGTCACTTAGCTGCGCAGCAAATCCTAAAAATAATGCAAAGACTGAAAATTGAGTATTTGAAAGTTCAAGCATATAAGGTAACCTGTATCCCGGAATGAGTTTAATAAAATTCACTAGAATTACAGCGCTAATAACGCCTATTATTAGACCGCTAATAGTCTTCTGTGGGCTGATTCTAGGTGCTAATTTATAGCCCTTGAGCGCCTTACCTCCAACCATAGCCATGGTGTCAACCGTCCAAATTAGTACAAAATACGTAATCAGTAACCAACCAGTCTGGTCTACATATGACATAAGTAAAATAGAGGCCAAAGGTATTGGTACTGCCACAAGCCCAAGTAAGGTAATAGATCTAGATGATTTGGTAATATCGTACCATTCCATTAGCATAGCTATATTGATCAGATAAAGAAGAATGTAAAAAAGGGGGCGTAAATAGAAAATTGTAACAATAAATGCTAAGCCAATGACTAGCCCTGAAATACATCTAATTAAAAAATTATTATTTATCATAATTTATACACAAGCAGTCTATCTGCCACCAAAATTACGTTGACGTGCATGATAATTCTCTATTGATTTCTCTAAATCAGAAGCATCAAACTCAGGCCAATATTTATCACAGAAATACAACTCAGCATATGCCATCTGCCACAAAAGGAAGTTGCTTATCCTATGGTTGTTGCCTGTTCTTATTAATAAATCAACATCTGGCATGCTCGGATCATACAAGAATTTTTTAAAATTGTCTTCAGTAATTTTATCCTTACCTGCTTCCATGGCTTTGCGACAGGCATTGATAATTTCTTCTCGCCCTCCATAACTAAAAGCAATACATACTGTGGCAACTGAATTTTGGCTTGTGTCACTAATAGCTTTCTGGATTTTATTTTGCAAGTCAGTAGATAGTTTTTCTAAATTCCCGATAACTTTAAGTTTTAAGTTATTTTGATTGAGTAATTTTACCTCATTAAGTACGTAATGACTAAGTAATTCAATAAGAATTGATACTTCACTTAGCGGTCTGTTCCAATTTTCAGAAGAAAAAGTATATAATGTGAGATACTCAATGCCGAGTTTGGGGATGTGGTTGATCAAAGATTTGGCTACCTCCGCTCCTTTCTTATGTCCTTCAGCCTTGCTTAAGTTATTTAGCTTCGCCCACCGAGCGTTACCGTCCATAATAATAGCCAAATGTTTTAGATCGTGTTTCATAATTTATTTCTTTTTAGGTAACTTGATTTGTACCAATAATCCATTTAATTTTTTACTTTTGCCAAGTGAAATTGTTCCATAATGACCAGTTATTATTTCTTTAGTTATAGCAAGTCCTAATCCAACGCCAGCTACATTGTCAAGAGGTCTTGATTGATCTGATCTATAAAAAGGCTTAAACACCTTATTTCGCTCTTCTTTCTTGATTCCTTTACCATTATCTTCGATATCGATAATTATTTTGTCTCGCTTTACATGTAATATAATATCAACTTGATTAGCGTATTTAAAAGCATTACCTACTATATTTGTAATGGCTCTTTCAAACGAATGTGCTTTTATTAGTACTGGGGCAGCTGCGTCTGAAGAAATTAAGTTTATATTACTTTTAGCCCATTTGTTCGTTATATATTGTTTAAGCCAGACTACTAAGTTTATTTCTTGAAAATTCTCACCGCCTTCTCCTCTAACAAAATCTAAGTACGTATCAACCATATGTTTCATGCTGTCAATATCATATCTTAATTCTTCTTTTTCTTCTGAATCATCCATTAATTCGACTTGCAACTTCATTCTGGTCAGGGGTGTTTTTAAATCGTGCGAAATCATTGCTAGCATGTGTGTTCTTTTAGCAGTTTGTCTTTGTATTCTTTCCTTCATTTTCAAAAATGCTATCCCGGCTTGTCTTATCTCTTTTGCGCCAGATGGTTTATATTCATAATTACTTTCACCACTACCATATCTTTCTGCCGCATTAGCTAATTCGATGATAGATCTAATTTGATTTTTAGAGAAAATTAGGGAAATAGATAAAAGTAATAACGTGAGAAATACAATCCATAACACAAATATGTCTGTAGTCGGATTTAATATAGCTTTATATGGCAACTGGATTTGTAGCGTTTTGTCATGATTACTAAGATACAGGATAATGTTTCGTCCTTGGTCAACAAGCAAAATGTCATTAGTTCCTAGTTCATCTTCAATTGATTTTTTCAAGATCTCCAGCTCCTCTATATATTTATCAAACTGATGAGATGATGGTTTATTCACATATCTATATTCCAGGCTGAGATAAATGCCAGATGGCGGAATAGTGTTGTTATTTAAATCTGATAGTAATTGAGAGATTTCTTTAACAATAATATTGCTAGTATGTTCTGAGACATTATACCAGTGTTTACGATAAAAGAGATATACAGCAAGTAGTTGGGCAATTAACACAGGCACAATTATTATCAGCATGAATCTAGTCAGCAGACTTCTAGGAATTAAGTATCTGATAATGGGTTTAAGTGTATAAGACATAACCTTTATTTCTTATTGTTTTAAGAAATTTTGGATTTTTAGGGTCATCTTCAATTTTATTTCTAAGTCTTACAATTTGTACGTCAACCGATCTTAAATTAGAAACATTAATTTTTTTCCTTAAGTCTTCTCGTGTAATGACAGTATTTTGCGCTTCAATCAGAATATCAAATAGTTGATTTTCAGCTGAGCTTAGCTTTATTGGAGATCCGTGATTAGTAAGAACTTTTGACGTTAAATCATAAATAATATTTCCAAAATGCAGAGTTTCTTGTTGTTTTTTTAGCTTGCTATAAGTGTTAATGAGATTGTTGATTCTTAACAATAATTCTCTAGGCTCAAAAGGTTTTGTTATATAGTCATTAGCCCCGCTTTCAAGTCCGATAATTTTATCTTCAGGATCTGATAGGGCAGTTAGCATTACAATAGGCATAGGGCTATTAGTTTGCCGGATTTCTTTGGCGAATTCAATGCCGGTAACTTCAGGCATCATGACATCAAGAATTATTAAGTCAAAAACGAATGTCTTGAGTAATTCAGTGGCATCTATAGCTGATTGAGATGTTGATACCAAAAAATCATTTTGCAACAGAAATTTCTTCAAAAGTTTCAGTATTCTGTTATCATCATCGACGATTAAAATATGAGGTTTCTTTTTCATTTGTGACTTATGTAGTGTGTAAGTAGCCTAAAATATGGTTGCCAAGTGTAACATCAAGTAAGTACTATAATCTCATTTATATTTATTGACTATATTATTTTAAAGAGCACCTATGAATTTTAGATCATCAGCAAGAATGTCAGACTATATATGGATAAACGGTGAGTTTGTGACTTGGGAAGAAGCCATGGTTCATGTAATGACTCATAGTTTACACTATTCAGGTGCTGTTTTTGAAGGGGAAAGAGCTTACAATGGTAAGGTATTTAAACTAATGGAGCACACTAATCGGTTGATAAAATCAGCTGAACATATGCACTTAGAAGTCCATTATTCTGCCGAAGAAATTAATAAAGCTACAGATGAGGTTTTAAAAAAGAATAATCTCAAAAATGCTTATGTAAGACCTTTAATATGGCGAGGGGCAGAATCTCTAGGAGCGTATAACCCAGTGCTCAAAAGTAATATTTTAATTATGGCTATGGAATCAAACCCTGCCTTTAAGAATGGTATGAAGTTATATGTGACTCCATGGAGAAAAATTGGAGCGGATTCGATACCAGTCCAGTGTAAATCTTCTGCGCATTATGAAATGATGACTATATCGCAGAAAATGGCACAAGATCTAGGGTATGATGATGCGCTGCTGCTTGATCAATATGGTGATGTAGCCGAAAGTTCAACGACTAATATCTTTTTTGCCAAGGATAATATGTTAGCAACTCCTATAGCAGATAGGTTTTTAAATGGCATAACTCGTCAAACTGTAATTGAGATTGCGAGAGATTTAGGCATGAAAGTCATTGAAGATAGGCTCCTCATTGAAGACTTAGGAAAATATGATACGTGCTTTTTAACAGGAACATCATCTGAAATAAAAGGTGTGGCTTCTGTTACTCATGGTCACGGAATTTACAATTTTCCAAACGATGAATTAGTTACTAAATTACAAGAAACATATGCAAAAATTGTTGGAAAAGTACTATGATTTACAAAGGTATTTTTACAGCTGTTGCAACTCCATTTGATCAAAATGATAGAATTGATTATTTAGCGTTTAAGAAACAGCTTTCAAAGCAAATAGAAGCAAAAGTCAGCGGAGTAGTGATTGCTGGTTCTACTGGGGAAGGAAGCAGTATCGAAGATCACGAATATCTAGAATTAATAGAAAAGTCAGCGGAAATAATTCAAAAAAAGATACCTATAATTGCTGGTGTCGTTGGTGTTAGCACGAATTCAGTGGTTAAGAAGATCAAGACATTATCTAGCATGAATATTGACGGAATAATGTGCACCGTTCCGCATTATATCAGACCAGAGCAGGGTGGCTTATATGAGCATTTCAAATTTATAAGCAACGCATCAAAGTTTCCTTTGATGATTTATTTGCACCCAGGAAGAACAGGGGTAAATATGTCCGATGATTTAATTATAAAACTCAGTGCACTAGAGAAAATAGATGCTATCAAAGACTGCAGTTTGGATTTAGAAAAGCCACTGAGATTATATAACAAAACCAATGGTCCACTAACATTTTTAACTGGCGATGATATTAAAAATCTTGCGTATAGTGCAAATGGTGGAGCGGGCTGCGTTTCGGTTATAGCTAATATAGTGCCTAAATTATGTATGCGAATAAACTCATTGCTTGTGGGTGGTGATTTTAATTTAGCAAGAGAGTTATATCAAAAGTTAAGCCCACTGATTTTTGCAATATTTTCTGAAAGTAACCCAATAGGAATAAAATGTGCGCTAGGCTTATTGGGATATTGCGACGATAGGCTAATTTTACCACTTACTAGTGCAAAGGAAGAAACGCAAAAGAAGATCAACTCTTTACTTCCGGGTGTGATGAAATTGGAGGAAAATGTCTAAGGAGCTTTACAAGAAGATTGTTGCCAAGAATAAAAGAGGTTCATTTGACTATTTTATTGAACAAAATTATGAAGCGGGAATAATTCTTACAGGCAGCGAGGTAAAGTCTGTAAGGCTTGGCAAAGTATCATTAGCAGATTCGCATGCAGCAGAAGATAACGGAGATCTTGTTTTGTATAATTGTCACATTGCTGAATATGAGAAAGCAAATAGATTTAATCATGAAGCGTTAAGGCCAAGAAAATTATTACTTCATAAGAGTGAAATACAGAAAATTATAGGCAAGATTAAAATTAAGGGATACACTCTGATTGCTTTGTCTTTGTACTTTAACGATAAGAATAAAATAAAGCTAGAGCTTGGTCTTGCAAAAGGAAAAAAGCAGCATGACAAAAGACAGTCCATCAAAGAAAAAGATTGGAAGAGAGAACAAGGTAGAATTATTCGGGATAAATAAGTAATGGCTACTAAGAATGAACTAGTTGAAAATCTTGTTAAAAAGCTTGGTTACTTGAGTAATGATGATGCACATTACGTGGTTGATTGTGTGCTTGATCAGATTAAGGAAGCACTAGCTAGTGGTAGCAGGGTAGAAATAAGAGGTTTTGGCACTTTGTCTTTGCGCAAGAGGAAGTACGCTGGTCAAGATAAAAATTATAATGCCATTTATTATCGCATGTCCAAAAATGTTCAAGATGATCTCAACAATAAGGTGTAATTTATGTCTGCCTTGTTGACAAATAATACAAATTTACATAGTATCCGCCATTATTTTATCAGGGAAGTGGATGAATTCAAATCAGCTATACCTCCTCAAAGATAGGAGATTTCTGCCTATTTTTCTTGTGCAGTTCTTTGGCTGTCTTAATGACAGTATCCTGAAAAATGCCCTTATAATTTTAATAACATTTAGATTAGCGTCAGATTTAACTGTTGCACCATACTTGTTGGTGATGATAGCTAATGTCATGTTTATTCTACCATATGTATTATTTGCAAGTCTTGCGGGGCAACTTGCTGATAGATACGAGAGAACAACTATTGTAAAGATTGTCAAAATAGCTGAACTAGCTATAGTTCTGCTCGCAGGATATGGTTTTTATTATATAAATTTGATGATTTTATTTTCTTGCATTGGGCTTATGGGTGTTCACTCGACTTTTTTTGGCCCAATCAAATATAGCTCCCTTCCAGATCATTTAAAGAAGGATGAGTTACTAAGCGCTAATGGTTTCGTCGAAGCTGGAACTTTTCTTTCAATTCTATTTGGAACAATAATAGGTGGATTTTATAACTCCAGTGAAGTTCTGATAGTTATAATAGCGTTTTTGGCATCAATTTTAGGGCTAGTTTTTGCATTCTTCTTACCTAAGTCAAACAATGCAAATTCGGATATTAATATTAGCCTAAATATAGTTTCAGAATCAATTAGGATGGTACAATATGCTGCCTCTAAGAAGAAAGTCTATTTAGCAATACTAGGTATTTCGTGGTTTTGGTTTATTGGTGCGGCTATTCTTGCTCAGATACCGTCATTAACTAGAGACACACTTGGAGCTGATGAAAATGTTGCTAATTTATTCTTAGCGGTATTTTCTATAGGGGTTGGGATAGGTTCATTTTTGTGTAATAAAATACTAAGAAATACTATCACTACAAAGTATGTATTCCTTGCTGCTCTTGGCATTAGTATCTTTGGCATTGATTTGTACTTTGCCAGCCATATTGCTTCTGTTAGTTATACTCCAGAACAGCTTAAAACTGTTGCTGAATTCTTGGTCAAAAAGCACTATTGGAGAATATTATTAGATCTATTATTTATTTCAATGATTGGAGGAATATATGTTGTTCCTCTTTTTGCAGTTATGCAATATTTCACGTCCCCAGCTTATCGAAGCAGAGTGATTGCGGCCAATAATTTAATAAACTCATTTTTTATGGCTGGATCAACAGCAATATTATCATTTTTATTCTATTTAGATTTTACCATTCCGTCAGTTATTTTAATGGTAAGTATACTTAATATGGTGATCGCGATTCATATATATAGTTTGATTCCCAATTCCAAAATTATACCAATGAGGGTATGGAGGGCGATATTTAGAATATTCTTTAAGCTGTGTTATAAAGTTGAAGTGACTGGTATAGAGAATTATAAAAAAGCGGGAAAGAGAACGGTGATTATTGCCAATCATTTGTCTTATATTGACCCACCATTAATTGCTAGTCATATACCTGAGACTCTACAATTTGCAATAAACTTGACGGTTGCAAAAGAATGGTGGGTAAAGCCATTTCTAAAAATAATAAAAACATATCCTATTGAGCCAAATAACCCAATGGCAATTAAGAGTCTAATAGAAGAAGTCAAAAAAAATAAAAAAATTGCTATTTTTCCTGAGGGAAGAACTAGTATGACAGGTTCTTTGATGAAAATTTATGAAGGGCCAGGAATGATTGCTGATAAAGCTGGTGCAACGATTCTGCCAATTAGGGTTGATGGAACGCAGTTTACTATTTTCTCTAAGGTCAGGAAGTTAATGAGAGGTAAGTTCACTTTGCGCAGGAAAATCACAATAACTATACTGCCTCCTGTGAAACTATCTCCTCCTGATTCCTTAGGGAATCGAGATAGACGTAAATATATTGGACAAGCACTTTATGATTTAATGAGTGAGATGATTTTTGAAAGCTCTAATTATAAAGAAACTCTATTCCAATCTCTGATAAATGCCAGTGATATATATGGTAAAAGTGCTACTATCATGGAGGATTCTGATGGTAATTCAGCTTCATACAAAAATGTTATGCTTAAATCATTTATTGTTGGAAATTTGATTGAAAAAAATACCAAGCTTTATGAAAAAGTTGGTATTATGCTACCGAACATGGTTGGTAGTGCAATAGTATTTTTTGCCGTTCAGGCTTTTGGTAGAATAGCTGCGATGATTAATTTTACGTCCGGCTCTAGTAATATAATTTCAGCCTGTAAAACATCTAATATTAATACAATTTATACCTCACATAAATTTGTAGAAAAAGCTGAACTAGACTCCGTAGTTAAGGCAGTGGCTAACGCAGGAATAAATATTGTTTATTTAGAAGATTTAAGAAATAGTATTAGTGTGGTATTGAAGTTAAAATGTCTTGTTGCAAGTTTTATTCCTGGTCTGTATTACCGATCAATCTGTTCTGCGCAAAATAGCAATGATACTGCTGTAATTTTATTTACTTCTGGTACTGAAGGAAAGCCAAAAGCTGTTGCGTTGTCACATAGCAATATTCTTGCTAATAGGTTTCAAGTTTTATCAAGAATAGACTTTAACCCATATGATTGTGCGTTTAATGCTCTGCCTTTATTTCATAGTTTTGGTTTAACCGTCTCACTAATCATGTGCTATAGTGGTGTTAGAACGTTCTTCTACCCATCACCACTGCACTATAGGATTATTCCTGAACTGATCTATGATATAGGAGCTACGATTCTGTTTGGCACGGATACTTTTCTTTCTGGTTATGCTGCATATGCTCACCCTTATGATTTTTACTCCTTGAGATATGTTGTTGCAGGTGCAGAGAAATTGAAGGCAAAAACTAGGCAGACCTGGTTTGATAAATTCGGTATAAGAATTTTTGAAGGATACGGTGTTACCGAAGCTGCTCCTGTAATTTCTGTGAACACTCCAATGCATGATAAAACAGGTACCGTCGGCAGATTAATGCCTAAAATGGATTATTTTGTGATGCCTGTTGAAGGAATTCAAACAGGAGGTAAGTTATGCGTTAAGGGGCCAAATATAATGCAGGGCTATATAATGCCTGATAATCCTGGAGTGATAGTGCCGCCTATGGTCAAAAAGTTAGGAAAAAATTGGTATGATACTGGAGATATCGTGTCAGTTGATGATGAAGGGTATATCACAATAATTGGTAGAGAAAAGAGGTTTGCTAAAATAGCAGGAGAAATGGTTTCTTTATCTGCTGTCGAGGAATTGTTATCACTAGCTGACCCTGATTCAATCAATGCAGTAGTCAGCATTGAGGATGAGAAAAAGGGTGAACAAATTGTACTATTTACAACTTCTTCTGATTTGAGTAGAGAGAAAATTGCTAAAGTTTGTCAAGATAAGCAATTATCTGAATTATATATACCCAAAGTAATTGTTAAGGTGAGCGAGGTGCCTGTTCTTGCCACTGGTAAGTTAAACTACCGTAAAATGGTTGATATGGCCAAAGAGCACCTAGCTAGATAGTTATATTGTTACAAAATATTTATTAAACTTTACTTAAGAATAAAGTTTTTCTTAGTGAGTTAGAAGTCTTGATGTACAATAATTTTATAAATAATTATTGGTACCAAGATGAGTAAAAATTCTCATAAGTTAGAAGATGTTCAAACGGCAGTGTTAGCTGTGGCGCTGACTAATAAAAAGCCAGATAGTCCAAAGTACGAGGAATATAAGCAGCACTTAGTTGAGCAACTAGAAAAATCTGGAGAAAAAATTGTTAAAGGACCAATACCTTTTTATAAAAAGGGGGTTAAAAGCCCAGCTGGCTACGTAATTGAAACTGATAAAGAGGTGTTAGTTTGTTATCACGGCACGCAATTTGGCAAGGTATTTGGCTCTGGTGGTAAAGAAATATTACATGATTTACAAATTTCTAGGTCCAAAATGAATTTTGGCGGACAAGAAGTTTTGGTTCATAGTGGATTTAAAACTGAGTTTGAATCGTCAAAAGACAGTTTGTATCAAGCTCTAGCTCAAACAAACCTTAAGGATAAAGGTGTGCATTTAGCTGGACATAGTCTTGGAGGTGCTGTGTCACAAATTGCGGCTATGGATTTATCTACTCACTTTGGAGTTAAGGTAAATAAGGTAACAACATTTGGTGGGCCAA
>JAAFHP010000043.1 GCA_013298405.1 Alphaproteobacteria bacterium
ACGTTAGCTGAAATAATAGATAGCTCAACTAAATTCTTGGCTAAACATCATAATCAAAAAAATGCAATAATTATTGTATTTGCCATATTTTTGATACTATTTACAAGTATTTGGTGGCAAGTGATTTAGATTGAAGAACAAGCTTGGGGAATAAAGAAGAATTAAGGGAATAACAAAGAATCTCATCTTTAAAAAAAGAGATAAGTGCTATTAAGCCATCACTAAAATCTGAAGTTATGCAGCTAGGATCAAAATTGAAAGAAAAGTTGAAAGAAAAATTCACGGTCTGTCAACTTCTAAACCGAAAAAGCAGGATGTAAATAAGGGTGGCCAGGAGTGTAAAAAGGACTTTATTAGTGGTTCCTTTCTCTATCACAGCAATATATCTACTCCATGTAGCTATTGTCCTTAACATTTGGCATTACTACCTCAAAATCATAGATACTTGTGCCGCTTTCTTGTACAGCATCAAACAAATACTGTAAATCAGGTCTATTTTCAGGGTTAAGTACGTTCTTTCCGTGCAAGATTAATTGTGTTTGTAGTGGAGCAAGTGAATAATGCTCAACTCTTATATTCAATGCTGGGGCCGCTCCTTCAACAGATCCTGGGTATGTAGTGATAAAGACAAACTCACCTTTATTATCTGTGGTAGCAACACCGTTACCTGTAAACGTAAGTTCAGAATTAATATCGACTAAAGTTTTTTTTACCACATTCCGCAGCGGCTTATAAGGATACTTGCCTTTACAGTTAGCTTGCCATAAGTATATTTTAGCATCAGTAACTGGCATACAATTTTGATCAAAAACTTTACCATGGACGATTACCTTCTCTCCACAGAACATGTCTTGTTGCCCAGCCTTTCTTAATAAGTTATTCGATGGTTGAAAATTCTCCGGTTCGTAGTCATTAATAACTTTCTTGCTAACTGTACAATATTTGATACGACTAATACTTGCTACCACATCATTAGCAAACACATTACAGATGTTACAAAGAATAGCTAAAAGGAATGTAGCCCGTAAGAGATTAGTCATAAATACAAATATAAAATTCTACTCTTAGAGAATATCAAACAAAATCAGATATAGATAGTAGGCTAGAAATTAGATTAGTAGTTTCTCTTTATTGGTTGATAAAAATCCACATTATTTTTTGCCAAGCGTACCTTTCGTGAATATATATTCTTGTGATTATCATTAAATGGATAACAAATACTATGTACCAAAAACTCAGGGTTTGAGTTTGGAAATTCAATCCTCCAGTGCGCACCTCTGCTTTCTTTACGCCAGATAGCAGAACTTATTATAGCTTTTGCCAAAACTAACATATTTTCTAATTCAAAATAACCGATTAAGTCTATATTCCAATTTAATGATATATCCCTGACTCCGGAAGAATAATACTCTTCTTCAAGCATTAGTACTTCATGATATGCCAAGCTCAAGTCATTATGATTTCTAAATACGCCTACATTGTGACTCATTACCAGTTTGAGCTTGTCTTTAATATCAGTGTAGACTTGCTTATTATTTGATAATATTCTGTTTATCTTGGTACTAACAGATTGTACTATTTCATCGGTGTTAAAATCATGCTTTTTATTTGTAAGTAAACCCGCAACTTTCTTTGCAAAGACTATTAGATCTAGCAAAGAATTACACCCCAGTCTTCCAGCTCCATGAACAGAAATACACGCTGCCTCACCGATCGCATATAATCCTCCAACTTTTCTCTCATTGCCATCAAACATTATTACCTGACAATTGCTATCAGTTGGAATACCACCCATCATATAATGCGCCGCAGGAACTACTGGTATCAAATCCTTATTTGGATTGATTTTTAAAAACTTTTTACAATTTTCAAAAACTGTTGGTAATTTTTCTTTGATTTGCTCCTCAGATAAATGCCTTAAGTCTAAGTGTACATGATCTTTCTTAGCCCCACAGCCCCTTCCCATTGTAATTTCAGTTGCTATGGCTCTGGCCACTACATCCCTTGCAGCTAGGTCATTAAATTTGGGAGCGTACCTCTTCATAAACTGTTCCCCTACACTATTTAATAACTTGCCACCGGCTGATCTTGCAGCTTCTGTAATAAGCACACCAAATAATGGAATAGCAGTTGGATGAAACTGAACAAATTCCATATCTTGCAAAGGCACTCCGATTCTTGCTACTAAACCGCTTCCATCACCTGTGCATATTGAAGATGATGTTGAGGTGAGATAAACTTGGCTCCCACCACCAGTTGCAATGATTGTATTAGTTGCTAGAATGCTGTTTAATGTACCTTGTTCAATATCTAAACTTATCACTCCATAACAACACTCGTCTTTGAATAACAAATCAATGGCAAAATTGTAGTTAAAAAATACTACCCCGCACTTTATGGCTTCATCGTATAATTTATGAATTATAGAATGACCAGTTCTATCTTTAACAAAGCAGGCGCGATAAGCAAAGGCACCTTTACCAAATAATGTGCATTGACCACCATAAATTTTCTGATCAATTTTTCCTGCCTGATTTCGATCAAATTCTACACCGAGCTCACTAAGCATGATTATTACTTCCGGCGCTTGCCTACACATATCCTCAACAGAATCTTGGTCCGCAAGCCAATCAGATGCTTTTATAGTATCATAAGCATGCCATCTCCAATCATCTTTTGTTATATTACCAAGGCTTGCATTAATACCACCTTGAGCTGCAACTGTATGACTTTGGAGCGGATGTACTTTGCTTACTAATGAAACCTTTAATCCTCTTTTTGCAGCAAATATTGCAGCAGCCAAACCCGAACCACCAGCTCCAATTATTGTTACATCAAAAAAATGTTTTTTTACATTTATATTCAACATTAAAGTTGCTCTATCTTGAATCTTTAACTAGCGATTGTTATAGTTTTTTTATTAGAACATAAAACAAAATGAGCAATTATGCAAAAGGTCCTAACACTTATAATTACTGCTGCAGTCATTTACATGATATTCAAGCAATCTGTAAGCACAATGTCAGTCCCTGAACACATAAAAAATTTAACTCCTAAACAATTGACTGGACAAGAGGCTTCTGTTGAACAATCTGGAAATTTCATAGAAAAGACCATTTCAACCGTACTACTGAATATTCTCAAAACTGATGAAGGCAAGTTATTTCTAGAAACAATGATTCAGCCTATGAATAAACCTCTTGCTGGATCTGGCGCTAGTTTTGAAATGAATAGTGATAAATTTATGACTGCTCTTTTCCATATTAATACATTTGGCATAGGAGAAAAAGGTCCAGCTTCTTGTGGCCACATAGCTACTATCCAATATAAAATACTTTCTATGGATAATAAGGTTTTAGAAGAAAATATTACCACATTTCCACTAGGATCAAATAAGATAACGCCAGGATTAGACGCCATCATTGTTGGTATGAAAACTGGGCAAACCAGACATGCTACTATTTCTAGCAAATACTTCCATGAAACTTCTGCTAATACTCCTGAGTTTTTCAAAGTAAATGTACTTTTAAAAGAACTTGTGCCACAGAATTTTGTTGACGATAGCGTAAAAATATTTGATAGCCAACTTGCATACAAAATACCCATGCTTTGTGGCGGCAGGGCAGTATATAACGCTAAAATCACTGACCTTAGCGCAAGCAAAGTAATATATAATTCAGCAGATAGTGGCAAGAAAATAAGCATGCAAATTGGTAATCTATCTTATCCAATGATTTTTTCCCATGCGCTACACAATAAAATTGCAGTAGGCACTAGAACTGTGATTACTAAGGGACGATTCTTAAAATCTTATGCTTCTGATTATAGCACAATATTTCCAACCACTAAGTTACAAGATGATGCTTTTTATATGGTAGATTTCTCTGACTTTGAAGATCAGCTACCAGTTGTTAAAACCGGTGTTGATCATTTGAAACAAAACAAAAAGGAATAAGAACTTGAATGCAGAGAATTTATATCTTTAAAATAAATTAAACGATTCTTGAATAATCTATTTTCTAACTCTTCTGCCACGCTATCAACCTACTATCTGTAAGCATTTTAGTATCGGTAGCAGAAGACATAAATCTTTTCTTAAACCAAGACTGTTTTTGTTCTATATATTCTACTTTTACCTCATCTCCATATTTGTGTTTGATAAATGAATGTAAGTTATCTAAACCATCAACTAGTCCATAGTCAACGGCTGTTTGTCCACTCCAAAATTCACCATTAAATATTATATCGTCGCTCTGAGTAATCTTCCTTCCTCTCCTCTTTTTGACAGTTTCTTTTTCTGGCTGAAATGGCATCAAACCATAACAATAGTTATTCTACCTATGTCTTTACTATGGATAAATACATTTTAATTACTATTCAATAATATACTTGACTATTATATTAATTTCTGTTAATATTACTGCCATGAACTAAACTATTAAAATTAATATTATTCAGGTATAAGATATATGGCTAAAGCACCTCTGCAAGAAAATATGGATATTGATATGAGTATTGATGAAGTATATAAAAAGGTTTTTGGTTATATACAAGGGAACAACCATCAAGAATTACTAAGATACTCTATTCTTGTGTCATATAAATTAGAAAAAGAAGCATTATCCCCTCTACACAAAGCAGGAATACTGCACGAGTTGGCACTTGGTTTCAAAAAACTTGAAGACCATAATCACTCTAAACACTTTGCTGAGAATTGTACTAAATTATTACAAGATGTTCTAGTTGATCCAAAGTCTAGCTATAATGATTTAAAGGCAATAAATCGGCTTGCAAAACAAGGTGACCAAGAGGCTCAGGCGCGTTACAAAATATTATTAGATAAGGCTAATAGTCTACTAAACGATAACAATTCAAATAATGATAGTATATTACTATTTCAATCTCAATTCAATGCACTTATAAATCTTGGTAAAATTTACATTGGCCAAAAAACTTTGGAACCCGCTTTTGAGTGTTATGAAAAAGCCCTCAATACCGCAAAAATGACCAAAAACATAGGGGCACAAGGTCATGCCAATTATGAACTAGCGCTCGCTTACTTAGCTAAAGGTGCTAATGATAGCCTTGTCTCAGCCAAAAAGAAATTTGATGAAGCAGTTGAAGATTGGACAAAAAGTAACCATGATTTTGCAGATGAGGCGTCAGTCTTTAATAAAGCACTTGCTTCACTTTTACGTAACGAAGTACAACCTTTTGTACAGGATTATACGAAAGAGATAAATATAAATACACTCGTACGCTATATAGACGAATATAAAATGTTGGACCAGTTTGTCAATACCAAAGATGCTTCTTATGTAAAACTTGCTAAGGAAATAGCTACACATGTAATAGATGTGTACTCTAATCAAAATTACCTAGACGCACTTCATTCACCAATGATAGTACAACTTATAAATTCTTGTGGTGCACTGGATGCAGAGCCGGTATTAGAAGTAGTACGCATGGTTTTCAAATTCCAAAAACAAGGTGGTAAGCTAGATGGCGAGATGCTAAATGCATTACAAAAATTTGGTTTTGATAGTTACGATAAGGGTGATATGTCAGCAGCACTAATGTACTTAGAAATAATATCAGGGGCTCAACCTAATAACGAGGTATTAGCTCGTATTAGCGACGCTCATCTAAACAGAGGTGACTACGATGCTGCATTAAAATATGCTAATGAAGTACTTAGGACCCCTCTAGGAGAAGAAAGCAGTAATACAAACCTATCATACAAATATAGCTTTTCTTGTCATGCTAGAGCACAAGTGAATAAAATTATCTGTCAAGTGCATGAAATGTGGCTTCTACCATTAAATTCTAACCGTGCATCAATAACAGGTGAAATATTCAGTTCCATAAATGCGTTATTTCAAATAGAAAATACTTTGATGCAATACGCAAAACACTCAATAGGAGATTCATTAGGCGTACATGACCTATTACCAATTGGTGGAGGTTTTGATGTTCCTTCAGACAATGAATCAAAAGAATCCCTTGCGGAGATATTATATTCATATGGTGCTTTCTTGTGCAGTAAAAGAGATGATCGTGCTGAAGACCTTGTTGGCGCCATAAAGTGTTGCAAATCGGCTCTAAATATATGGAACTCCCTAGGATTAAAACATCCAAGTGCACAAAAAGCTGCAGAGATAGTTAAAGGTGCCACAGATTCAATCAGAGGCTTCATGCATGAGGGTGGATTATACCCATTGGTAGTTATAGATGGAGTAAGTGCAAACCAATTTGGTATACAAACTCATAATCAAGCCGAGAAAATTTATAATGATTACAAACAAAAAATGGAAAAGCCAGTTAGCAAGGTTCACTCTAATCACAAACAACAAGACCTTTTGGAGAGAAGTATCAGCGATCATGTCAATAACCATCTGAAAGGCATTGGTAATTCAAAAAATATTAAAGAAGACTTATTCAATTCAATGAGCAAAGATATACAGCTACAAAACAATATTAAGCTACTCTGCGGTGAACTGAAACCAGAGCAAGTCAAGATTAATATGATGGATAGATGTATACCTGCTTTTGCTAAATTATTAGATAAAATGGCTAAAGGAGAAGATCCTATTCAAGCTATAAAATTATATACTATTGCCGCAAAACAACTAAAGATAATTGTAGATAATAATAAAGCACGCGCTGATGTTAAAGCAGATGCAAAGAAGGATCTAGATAGTATTCAAGTATCCATTGCAGTATCATTTGATAAGACCAAGGGCTTATTAGAGAAAGAAATTAGTAATAGTGTTGCTGAGAGCCTTAAAGCAATTGGAAATTCAAAAAATATTAAAGAAGACTTATTCAATTCAATGAGTAATAATGCCAAGCTAAAAGGCGATATTAAACTGCTATGCGAGATAGCAGAACCATCTACAATCAAGATGGGAATGATGGATAGATGTATACCTGCCTTTGCTAAATTGCTAAACGAAGTGGCTACAGGAGAAAACCAAGTTCAAGCAGCAAAATTACGTAAGATTGCTATAGGCAAATTGAATATAGTTGTAAACAATGCTAAAATTCCTGCAATACAACAAGCTGCAAAAAAGGACATAGCTGACATCGAAATGTTATTTCCTAAAGTTGAAGTAGTAGAAGAAAAAAAAGAATATGATATTTATGATCATCATGGTCAACATGATAATTCTCATGTTGACATGCTAGGTGATAGCTTTGTACCTCTTGGCGATATTTAATAAAGCGGAAGACTTAGGTTAACATACATACGTTAACCTAAGTTGACTCTCACATATAAATACGAAGCTCGAAATTGCTCAAAGGTACAAAAATTTTTAGTAGAAATTAAATCTATCTTTAAAAACCCTATTTTCTAACTCTTCTGCCACGCTATCAACCATACTATCTGTAAGCATTTTAGTATCGGTAGCAGAAGACATAAATCTTTTCTTAAACCAAGACTGTTTTTGTTCTATATATTCTACTTTTACCTCATCTCCATATTTGTGTTTGATAAATGAATGTAAGTTATCTAAACCGTCAACTAGTCCATAGTCAACGGCTGTTTGTCCACTCCAAAATTCACCATTAAATATTATATCGTCACTCTGAGTAATCTTCCCCCCTCTCCTCTTTTTGACAGTTTCTATAAAGTGCTCGTGAATCTCCTTCTGAATTTTCTTAATTATTTTAACATCAGATTCTTTTTCTGGCTGAAATGGGTCTAAAACTGATTTTGTCTTACCTTGGGTATATACCCTTCTTTGAATACCTAGTTTTGCTATAGCGTCATGAAAACCAAAACCACTTGAAATTACTCCGATACTGCCAACAATTGACGATTTACTAGCAAATATTTTATCGCCAGCACAGGCAAGCCAATATCCACCAGAAGCAGCTACATCTTCAACAAAACTATAAACTGGAACATCTTTTTCTTTCGCAAGCTCAATTATCCTAGCTGCAATTAATTCGGATTGCACCGGGGATCCACCTGGAGAATTAATCGCTAGACATACAGCCTTTAATCTCTCAATTTTAAACATTTTCTCTATTAGTTTATTAACAGAACATAAGCTAAGACCAGATTTCATAGAACTTACTCTGCCTACTACCCCTTCTAAGCGCAAAACCGCTATTACCGGCTTACTCCCACTAAGACCAAAAGATAATAAAGACATTATTTGCTCTATTTTGCCGATTTTTCTTACATCTAGTGCTTCTGTTGTACCGGTTAAACTTCTATTGTTTCTGTTTTTCACCTGAGCCATTTTTTTCCTCATTTTTCTCTACATTGCTTTGTTCTTTATTTTGAGTACCAACCTTTTCATCCTCTTTCTTAGATTGCACTTCTGATTTAGCAGGTTCAGATACGCTAGCTTGATCTGTCTTACCAACTTTTATATTCAACGATGCGCTTTTATATGTGTTTTTAGGCAACACTGGATGTCCACTAAGTTCTGCTAATACTACTCTTCTGATCTCATCATCTTGCCATTTTACGCTTCCATTAAAAATATATTTTATTTTTCCATCAGAGTTAATAAGGTATGCAGTAGGCAAGCCAACAATTGACAACTCACGAAATAGCTTATTCTGTGGGTCATGGTAAGCTTCTAGAAATCTAATTTCATTATCAGAAAAATATTTTTTTACTACTTCTAAACCCTGATAATCTTCAGATACTGCAACAATTTTAAATGGCAGTTTTCTAAAGTCTTTTTGTAAATTATCCAACGCAGGAAGTTCATTCACGCAGCTACCACACCAAGTAGCCCAAAATACTAATAAAATAGTACTACCTTCAAATTGATCTAGATATACCTTGTTCCCTTCAGAACCAATTATATTATTTTCAGCGTCAACGAATTCATCATGCTTGGTCACAACTAGTTTCTCAGCTAAAACTAAATTTGACTGTAGGGTTAACAAAACAACTAATATATAATATAAATATCTTTTACTCACGACACTATTCCGGCATAATTACTTATCTATAATCTACTACGTTTAATCACAAAATAAAATGAGACAATTAATTTTCCTACTTAGTATATTATTTCTATTGCATGGATGCGGCCTAAAAAAGCCATTAAGACTGGAAAAGAGTGAATATATGCAAAAGAGCCATCAAATTTCTTACCCATGATTATTCAAGCCTTGTATTTTTTTGCTATTATTACTGTTTTGGCTCCAATATTTGGTAAGTATATTGCCTATATTTATCGCTACAACTATATTGAGCACCAACAATTAAAAAGTAATACTACAAAATGGAAAAGTCAAAATTGGAAGGAGTATTTTTCTTCACTAATGTATTTTAATATTATCTGCCTAATTGCAACTTTCCTGATTATATACTTTCAAAATAATATAACAATATTTCAAGCATCTAACAGTCATTTAAGCTTTTCATCAACAATAAATGCTGCAGTTTCATTTGTAACTGGTACTTTTTGGCAAAGTCATAATCCCGAGACTCAACTTAACATGTTTTCAAAGCTTTTCGGGCTTATGGCGCAGAATTTTATGTCCGGCGCTACGGGTATTGCGGTATTTATAGCTTTTGTTAGGGGTATTATTAACAGCGAGAATCAGTATATTGGAAACTTCTATGACGATTTCTTAAGAGCGCTAATATATATTTTAATTCCATTATCAATAATCACTGCCCTAGTTCTCATTGCTTACGGTGTGCCCAATAATTTTATAGAACACATGAATTATAAAGGGATAGACGGCGCAAATGATCAATTATCCATAGGTCCAATAGCAGCACAAGTTGCAATAAAAAATTTAGTAGCAAACGGTGGTTCATTTTTTAATGCAGCATCAGCACACCCTTTTGA
Source organism: Alphaproteobacteria bacterium (assembly GCA_013298405.1). Classification (GTDB taxonomy): domain Bacteria; phylum Pseudomonadota; class Alphaproteobacteria; order Rickettsiales; family Rickettsiaceae; genus Megaera_A. The sequence continues at coordinate 9,831 of JAAFHP010000043.1, forward strand.
GGCCCCTTCAAGAGAGGCGGTGCTAATTTGTTTGATCTTAGTAATTTTATTACCTACATCAATGATATTCACTTATGGCTTCTTGCTTGGTTCATTAAGACTTAGCATGGCATTATACACAGTTGTGGTTGTTGTTATGGTAAGCTCGCTTTATGTAATGAATATTGGTGAAACTAAATATGGACTTTCCTATATTCTTGGAAATAATAACTTAATCGATAATTTCAATTACATAGGCAAGGAACTAATTTACGATAAATTTCCATCACTTATGTGGACTATATCTGTCACAATGAGTTCTGATGGCTCAGCAAATTCATGCTTAGAGAACTATTCACCACTTAGTACTTTGATATTATTTTCAAACCTTATTATAAGCAAATTTATTATAGAAGGTGTTGGTGCTGGTTTCTTTGCAATGTTATCCTATCTAATGGTCGCCGTATTTTTAAAAGGATTAATTACCGGGGAAACGACAAATTTTTTTGGCAAGAGAATAGCAATCAATGAAATAAATTATGTAGTTATAGTATTCCTTATCATGCCTATTGGAGTTTTGTTATTTACTTCAATAACTTTAGCATTAGAGTCAAAATTTAATCTAATTACTTATCAAGGATCACAAGCTGTGACAGATATTAGTTATAACTTTGCGTCTTGTTTTGCAAATAACGGTTCAGTTTTTAGTGGACTAAAAATTAATTCAGACTATTTTAATTACACTACTGCTATTGCAATGCTAGTAGGTAGATTTATGGTAATCTATTACTCACTAGCTATAAGTGGATCTTTTGCGTCTAAGAAACGGATAAATGATCAAATAGCAAAACATTCACAGTCAAGTATTGAGCTAGGTATCTTCTTAATTATGACTGTTTTACTTGTTGGAGCAATAATGTTTTTACCATTGATGATTCTTGGTCCACTACTAGAATTTATAGTTATGTAATAAATCACAATGTTCAACATCCATAAATTTAGCATCGTTATCCTGCACTTAGTGTTACTACTTTTACTACACTCATGTGGTACGGGTGGGTACTCTGTAGACGCATACAAATCCATTGGATCTGAATTAAAAAAAGAATATAAACTAAGCCGCAGCGATCTTATCGTAGCATATGATTTAAACCGGCTTGACGGCTCAAATTGTATATATTCACAAGAGCTTGGAAAGGTTATAAACGATAAAAAGCATCGAACACATTACGTTACCAGATTCAAAAAATTATACAAATCTCCCTCCTCTTTAAAAAGTGAGGCAAAAAGGAAGATAATGCGAATAAATAGATTACTACTTAGGCTACATCACGATAATCTAATTCTCACTCAGGATCAGCATTCATATTTAAAGGACTTATCAAGAACGAACCTATCCGAGCTAAATATAAGAAATGAACTAGATAGACTTGATAAAATAATATCTTTTATTCCTATCATGGTTCCAGTTGATAGCACAGAAATTACAAGTAAATACGGTAATAGATTTCACCCGATTAAAAAAAGAGAAATATTCCATTGTGGCCTAGATATGGTTGCAAAAACTGGCTCTAAAGTATATGCTTCTGCCAACGGTATAGTGACTTTTGCTGGTAAGAAATCAGGCTATGGTAACGTAATTGAAATTAAGCATAATAAATACTTAATGACAAGATACGCTCACTTGAAAAAAACTTTTGTAAAAAAAGGAAGAGCAGTTCCAAGGGGTAAAGCAATAGGTATTCAAGGAGCAACTGGCTCAGCAACTGGCGACCACCTGCATTTTGAAGTATGGGTTCGAGATAAGCATGTCAATCCGTATAACTTTGTTGCCTCAGAGTGTAAGTGCAGAAGGTGATATACTGTATAATTTATTGGGGCCGTAGCTCAGCAGGATAGAGCAACAGATTCCTAATCTGTAGGTCGGAGGTTCAAATCCTCTCGGTCCCACCAACTATACTTTCTCTCTTTCCTTTATATTAGAGAAAAAATGCAAATTCTTTACCTTATGTGCATAAACTGATATAACTTTTTGATAATCACTTATACCATTAACACTAGTGAGCACTAATCTACCATGACCATATCCAAAGTCATTTTTAAAATCATATACAGCACCAAGCACCACTAGCTCGTCATTATCAATTTTATAT